>DATKYS010000061.1 GCA_035528375.1 bacterium | reverse complement strand
TCGCCGACGGGTCGGGGTGAGGGTAAGGGGCAGGGAACGTAAATAAAGCGGCCCACGGTCTCCCTCTCCCTCCGGGAGAGGGGATGGGGGTGAGGGCCACCTTATGAAAAAGCGGGCCGACCTGAACGGCGCGCCGTCGGTCGGCCCCTACGTCATTGCAATTCGCGGCGGCCCGCAGAGGACTCGTCCTACGGGGCCGCCCTACATCAGTGCACCGGGCGGGTCAGTAGACCCGCCCCTACGCCATCGCAAATGCGGGTGAGGGCCGGAACGGGCCCCCCTCTCCCTCCGGGAGAGGGGATGGGGGTGAGGGCCACCTTATGAAAAAGCGGGCCGACCTGAAGGTCGGCCCCTACGTCATTGCAATTCGCGGCGGCCCGCAGAGGACTCGTCCTACGGGGCCGCCCTACGTCATCGCAGGCGCGGATAAAGGGTGCGACGGCCCCCTCTCCCTTCTAGGGAGCGGCTCGCCGACGGGTCGGGGTGAGGGTAAGGGGCAGGGAACGTAAATAAAGCGGCCCACGGTCTCCCTCTCCCTGTGGGAGAGGGACAAAGGGTGAGGGCTTCCTTATAAAAACGGGCCGACCTGAACGGCGCGCCGTCGGTCGGCCCCTACGTCATCGCAACCCGCGTGGAACGGGCCGGACGGTGCCGCCGCCCCCTATCAGCTTCCCCCGCCGGCCAGCGCGGCCATCTCCCCCCGCAATAGGGCGAACTCCTTGGAGTACTCCAGGAGCCTCGCCGATCCCTCGAAGTCGAAGTGGGCCTCGCTCACCGCATGGTAGAAGGCCGAGAGCTCGCCCATCATCTCCTCGAACTGGTCCAGGGTCAGGTTTTCGAAGGGCTCGCCCCCCACCCCCACCCTCTCCGCCGCCCGGATGCAGTTTTCGTAGAAGGGGCGCCAGGGGACCTCGTCGTAGTAGGTCATGTAAACCGGCTCCACGGAACCGGCCATCCCGGCGCGGAGCGATTCGTCCTCCCCCGCGGCCAGCAACCGTTGCCGGTGGATGAAGAGGCTGAGGCTGAGGGCGGTGAAGTTGTTCAGCACGTTCGTCCCGGCTCCCGGGGGGCCGAAATCCTCCGCTCCGGGGAGCGGTTCGGGCGGGTTCGGCATCGCCGCCGCCGCCATGTATTGCCCGGCCCGACCGTCGGAGAAGAGGTCCAGGAGCCGTTCGAGGTACTCCGCGTCGCGGGTGACGAGGTCTCCGATGACCGAGATGCGGACCCGGGGAAGCTCGCTCTTCAGGAGCCGGACGACGGCCTTGGGCTCCGAGAGCATCCGCTCCAGCTCGTCCCCGGCGTCCCGGACGCGGCGGAGGATGAGGTAGCCCATCTCGGCCTCGCCGGTCTCGCCCCGCCAGACCGCGTCCAGAACGCCGTCCAGGGCCGGGGTGCCCAGGTTTTCCAGCACCTCCACCGAGGCCGCCAGGGTGGTCTCGTCCTCGGGGTGCCCCTGAAGCACGGCCAGGATGGCCGGCACCGCCTCGTCCCCCATCGCGGTCAGGCGTCCGATGGCGGTGTTGCGGACCCGCGAGTCGTCGTCGGCCAGCCCCAGCGCCGTGTAATCTATGAGCCCCCGGTCGGCGAACTCCTCCACCGCGGACATGCGCTCGCGCCAGTCGCCCGCGCGGAGGTCCTCGGCGAGGTCCTCGATGGAGCGGGTGCATCCGGAGAAAACGAGGGCCGCCGAAACGGCCAAGAGCATGCTATACCGCATTTTTCTCCTCCACGGTTCCGGCGTCGCGCGCCCAGAGGTGGTAGATGACGGCCAGCGGCGCGAACTCCACCAGGGTCCGCAGGCCCCAGAAGGCGGCCATCCAGATGCCGTCGGGCATCGGAAGCCAGGCCGACGAGATGCCGGCGACCAGGGTCCCCAGGAGCAGTCCCAGGACGGGCGACCAGACGGTCCGCCCCCAGGCGGTGGCGGCGGCCGACAGGCACCAGCCCACTACCGCCGCCTCGGCCCCCTCGAAGAGCACCCGGCTCACCGGCGCCCAGGCGCCCAGCCACCCCGGGAAGACCAGCGCCGCCAGGACCATGATAAAACCGGCGCCCAGCGTCCCGGCCACCGTGCCGCTCAGGTAACCCAGCGGACGGCGGACGGAGCGCGGATTCACCAGGCCGAAGACCACGAGGGCCGCCGCGTAGCGCAGCAGGTGGGCGAGCCAGACCCCAGCGACGACGCCCACCGGGGCACCGCCGGCGAAGAGGGTGAAGAGGGCTGGCACCAGCGCCGCCGGCGCCCCCCACGCGAGCGCCCTGGGGACCAGCCCCGGAACGGGTACGCGGGGCGATCCCTCCTCGGGCCGTTGCTGTGCGGGAAAAGTCTCCATCGGCGGGTGGGTGGTCAACCGGATGTGGTTGGGGAATCCGACGGCTCCGCGGCGGCGTCGCCCCGCGGCCGGTGGCGCCACCAGATGACGGCCACGACGGGCAGGTAGCCGGCCACCAGGGTGAGCCCCTGATCGAAGATGTCGCGGGTCTCCCGGACCTCGACCGGGGCGGTGAAGTGGTAGAAGGCGGTGACCACGGCGCAGGCCGCCAGGAATCCGGCCCAGAAGAGAACCGCCCTTCCCTTGGCCAGGTTCCAGCCGACCCCCGTCGCCAGGCCCAGGAAGGTCCCCACGAAGAGGAAGAGGAAGACCTGCTGGCCGCTGAAGGGCACGAGACCGGTGAACCGGGAGAAGAGCCAGCTCACCACGTACCCGGCGAACCCGCCCAGGGCCAGGCTCACCCCGAGGGCGGTGGGGATGTGCTTGAATCGGACGATGAAGCTGGGGAAGAGGGCCTGGGCGAGGGCGAAGAAGGCGAGGTTTCCCAGCCAGTCGCCCGCGAGGTAGATAACGCCGCGGAACTGTACGCCGAAGGCGAGGTCCACGCCGCACTGGAGGATGACGGAGGCCAGCGCCGCCGTCGCACCCCGCCAGAGATACCCCGGCCACTGACGAACCAAACCCGTTTTTTCAGCCATCCTACCCGCCGGCGATGGCCATGGCCGTGACGATCGAGAGGTACTTGGTCATGGCGTCGTCGGCCCGGCTGGGGAGGACCACCGGCGCGGCGGCCCCCACGATGACCGCCCCGGCCCGGGCCCCGGAGAAGTGGATGAGGCACTTGTAGAGGATGTTGGCCGACTCGATGTCGGGGCACAGAAGGACGTCGGCGTCCCCGGCCACCTCGCTCTCGATGCCCTTGATTCTGGCCGACTCCCTGGAGACGGCGTTGTCGAAGGCCAGCGGCCCGTCCACGATGCAGTCGCCGAGCTGTCCGCGCCGGGCCATCACCGTGAGCGCCGCGGCGTCGCCGGTGGCGGGCATGTCGGGCAGGTTCACCTTCTCCACCGCCGCCAGGACCGCCACCTTGGGCCGCCCGACCCCCAGGATCCGGGCCACGTCCACGGCGTTGCGGATGATGTCCGCCTTCTCGGCCAGGGTCGGGGCGATGTTGAACGCGGCGTCGGTCAGGAACAAAAGCTTGTGGTAGGCCGGGACGGCGGCGACCATCACGTGGGACAAAAGGCGCCCGGTGCGCAGGCCGTTGTCCTCGTTCAGGACGGCCCGCAGGTAGGCCTTGCTCGCGACCGACCCCTTCATCAGGACGTCGGAGCGGCCCCCGCCGACCAGTGAGGCGGCGGTCCCGGCGGCGTCGGCGCTCGCCACCATCTCGAAGGGCTCCAGGTCCACGCCGAGGTTGGCGGCGTTGGCCTCGATGGCGGCCGGGTCCCCCACGAGGGTCGCCTCGGCCAGCCCCTCCCGGTGGGCCCGGTCCACCGCCTCGAGGGCCGTGGGGTCGTCGGCGCCCGCCAGCGCGATCCGCCGCGACGGCTCGTCCTTCACCCGCTGGATGAGCCCGGTGAAATGGTCCTCGGTCATGGGGACGCTGCGCCCACCCGCGTCGGGTCAGGTTCCCATCGCTCGGCCGATGCCTCTGCCCGCTCCCGCCGCGCCCCGCCGTGAATCACGTACTTATCCAAGTCACTCTACCTTTTTTAGTCGGCCGTCCGGGGCCGTCATTCCAGCTTCAACTGCCCGCCCGATTTTCCGATTTTCCCCGCGTGGCGCAGGAGGTCCAGCCGCCCGACCAGAGGGTAATCCAGCCTGCTCCGCCCCTCCAAGAGGGCGTCCACCTGCAGCACCTGAATCCTCGGGTAGTCGCGCTGCATCAATTCGCTGTGATAAAACCCCGCCCCGGCGGCCTCGCGGTGAATCTCCGACCGCTCCCCCGCCCGGTACAGCAAGATAAGCGCGCCGAAGTCCGCCTTCTCCCGCTCCATCACGCCGCGCAGGTCGCGCACGTGGCTCACCTTCGGCTTCAAGTCGCTCTTGACCTGGACGATGATTTTCCGCGTCGTCAGGGTTTTTTCGGTCTTGCCGTCGCGGAAGAAGAGGACGCCGTCAATGCCTCGGTCGCCGCCGCCCTTCTTCTCCGGGTCGCCGAGGGGGCGGGCGTGGACCAAAGACAGGGCCCAAAGCTCGAACTCCTTGCGCGGCATGTCCGTGCGCTGGGCCAGCTCGCGGGCCGAGTCCCAGTCGCGCGGCTCGCCGTGGACCTCGTAGGTTGCTTCCTCCCCGAAGTGATCCGCGAGGCGGCTCTTTATCAGGTTAATCGCCAGGTAGGTTATATCAATGCCGATCCAGCGGCGGTCGAGGGCCTGGGCGGCGGCGATGGTGGTGCCGCAGCCGCAGAAGGGGTCGAGCACCACGTCGCCCTCGTTAGAGGAGACGTTTATAATTCGCTCTAGCAGCGCCTGGGGCTTTTGAGTTTGATAACCGAGGCGTTCCCGTGCAACGGCATTAACAGGAAATATATCAACCCAAACATCATCAACCGGCACTCCGGGGGCCTCCTCTAAGTACATTTTATATCGGTACTTACCTCCTGAAGTAACTATTAATTTACCTTCTTGACGTAATTGCTCTAATTTATCTTTCGAATAGGTTTTTAATTGTGCATCTTTATAAAGTCCTTTTTTATCTTCCTGATTGAATCTCTCTTTTATATACTCATTTGAATATGGGATATAGTTCTGATTAAAAACAAAGTTGCTTACCTTAGAGTAGAAATAAATAATATCGTGATCGCTACCATACCGATTTGCAACCTTCTTACTGCTACTTGAAGTTGTTCTTTTCCAACATATTTCATTTATAAAATTTTTCGATCCGAACACCGCATCCATAACTAGCTTCAAATAGTGACTAGCATTGGGGTCGCAGTGGAGGTAGATGCTCCCCGTGGGTTTCAGCACCCGCCGCAGCTCCACCAGCCTCGGCGCCATCATCACCAGGTACGCGAACATGTCGTTGTGCCCCAGGAACCTTTCGAAGCCCTGCAATAAATCAACGAGCGCCGGGGGCGCCTTATCCCCCGTGACCAGCTCGTGGTACGCCCGGGCGGAGTTCTCGTCCCAGTGCCAGAAATCGGTGAACGCCTGGAACTGCGACGCCGACGGCGTCCCGTCCACCTCCTTGAACAGCACGTTGTAATCGGCCTTGGAGTTGAAGGGCGGATCGAGGTAGACGAGGTCCACCGACTCGTCGCCGATGTGCCGCCGCATGACGTCCAGGTTGTCCCCGAAAAAGAGCTTGTTGGTCCAGTCGGTCAAGGAAGCCCCACCCCCTTCCCCTTGCGCGGCACGTAGCTGTGCGCCAGGGACGCGATGGCTTTGATCCTGCGCTCGCCCAGCCGCATCGCCGCCTCCACGGTGGAGATGCCATCCTCGGAGGCCAGGGCGAAGACCTCCCGGAGGAGGTCCGGGATCTGTCTCATCTTGGCGAAGACCCACTGGTCGGGGTGATTCTCCAGCTCCCCGACGACGCTGATGAGCCCGCCGGAGTTGACCACGATGTCCGGGGCGTAGGTGATTCCCCGCTTGGCGAGCTGGGAGTAATCGTCCCAGGTGGGGTCGAGCTGGGAGTTCGCCGCGCCGCAGACTATCTTGCCGGCCAGCGACTCCAGGGTCTCGGGGCCGACGACGCCCCCCCGACCGCAGGGGCAGAACACGTCCACCGAATCGTCCAGGAGCCCCTCGACCTCCCGGGGGACCAGAGAGGGCATCCGCTTGAGAATCTTCTCCAGCCGCTCCGGGCTGTGGTCGTGGACCAGGACCCTCGCCCCGGCCTCGAGGAACTTGCCGGCGAGGAGGGTGCCCACGGCGCCCACCCCCTGAAGCGCCACGGTCTTCCCGGCCAGGTCCTTCCCCCGGCCCGTCTCGGCCAGACAGACCCCGATGCCCATCATCACGCCCGAGGCGGTCACCAGGCTCGGATCGAATGAGCCCTCGAAGAGGGTGACGCCGGCGACGAACTCGGTCTCGGTGGCCACGTAGGTGAGATCCAAGGCGCCGGTGCCGACGTCGGGGGCGCCGATTATCCGCCCGCCCAGCCCCTGGATGAAGCGCCCCAGGGCCCGGAAGGCGGGCTCCCGCTTCCCCCCCACGGACTGGCGCAGGATGTTGATCTGACCCCCGCCGTAGTTCAGCCCGGCGGTGGCGCTCTTGTACGTGAGCCCCCGCGAGAGGTGGAGGGCGTCCGTGAGGGCCGCCTCCTCGTCGGGGTAGTCCAGGGTGCGGATGCCGGCGATGGCCGGCCCCAGGGTGGTGTCGTGGATGACGATGATCGCCCGTAGCTCGGCGGCGGGCGCCACGCAGAAGGCCACCTGCTCGTGATCCGCCGTTTCCAGGTTCCTGAAGACTTCCATCGGCACCCCCGGGCGGATCAGGCCGCCTTTTTGACCATCCGGTACCAGCCGATGAGGAAAGGCGCGGCGATGAAGACCGAGGAGTACGTACCGACGACGACGCCGATGGTCAGGGCCAGGGCGAAGTCGTGGATGACGCTGCCACCGAAGAGGACGAGCACCAGCGTCACGATCAGGGTCGTCCCCGAGGTGAGCACCGTGCGCGACAGCGTCTCGTTGATGGCGCTGTTGACGATTTCCACCAGGCTCTTGCGCCGCAGGAGCTTGCGGTCCTCGCGGATGCGGTCGAAGACGACGATGGTGTCGTTCAGGGAGTAGCCGACCAGGGTCAGGACGGCGGCGATGATGGCGAGGTTTATCTCCTTGCCCAGCAGGGAGAAGATGCCCAGGGTCACCAGCACGTCGTGGAACAGGGCGACGATGGCCCCCAGGGCGAAGGCGAACTCGAAGCGCAGCGAGATGTACAAGAGGAGCCCCACCAGGGCGGCGATGATCGAGTATATGGCCGCGGAGCCGAGCTCCTCACCCACCTTGGGGCCGATGACGTTCACGCTCTGGATCTCGAAACCGGAGAGGTAGGAGCTGTCAATGAGCCGCTTGACGACCTCGGAGTCGAGCCCCGCATCCCGGGCCAGCCGCTCGACTTCGGCGGTGTCCCCCAGGAGGCGCATGGTCTGGATGCCGCCGAGGTTCCGGGCCCCGGCGAACGCATCGGCGAGGCGTCCGGCGTTCTGGGCGCCCAGGAGGGGCTCGAGGAGCTTCACGTAATCCGAGCGGGAATTGGGGGCGTTGAGGTTCAACCGGGCGGTGGGAGACACCCCGGCGGGCAGTCCCACCGGGGGGCGCAGCTCGGAGAGGACCTGGCTGATGCTGGCGCGGGTCGCCCGCTCGATCATCCGCTCGATGGTGGTGGACAACGCCCGCACGTCGGCGGTGTTGAGGGCCGGCCTCACCTCCGCGCCGACGGTCACCGCGAAGGGATTCTCGTCCAGATCGAAGTTCTCCCGGAAAAACTCCAGGTACACGGCGGGGAAGCCCTCGATCTGGGTGAGCTCATCGAAGGAGGTGAAGGGCCCGACGGTCTCCCGGCGGCTGACGATGGCGGCGGCCATGGCCTCCCCCGTGTTCTCCACCTTGTTGCGGATGACCACCTCGTCCGCGGCGGTGCCCTGGGTGTAGACGTCCATGTCCAGGCCGCTGCGGATCCTCGTCAGGTCACCGGTGGTGATGCCCTGGGCGAACTTGACCTGGATCCGCACGCCGCCGGTGAAGTCTATGCCGAGGTTGAATCCCCCCTGGATGATGAAGCTGACGATGCCCGCCAGGATGAGCACCCCGGAGACTAGGAAGGCGATCCTCCGCCGGCCGATGAAGTCGTAGTGGGTGTCGGTGAAAATCTGCAAGTCCAAACCCCCTTGCCCGGTTTAGGCGTTCCTACGGGGCCGTAACGAGGGGTGGGAACGAGGGGTTTAAACCCCTTGCCTTTCCCCTTGTCTCAACGAACCACCAGGCGCGTCGGCCTAGATGGACAGCTTCTCCAGGTGGCGGCGCCGCACGCGGTAATCGAAAATCGCCCGGGACACGATGAGCGCGGTGAACATGCTGGCCGCGATGCCGATGGCCAGCGTGACCGCGAAGCCGCGGATGGGACCCGTACCCAGGACGTAGAGCACCCCGGCGGTGATGAGCGTGGTGATGTTGGCGTCGAGGATGGTGATGAAGGCCTTGTCGTAGCCGGCGTTGATGGCCGTGGCCACCGCCACCGCGGGCTTGACCGCGCCCGACTCGGCCAGCCGCTCGCCCTTGCGCAACTCCTCACGGATGCGCTCGAAGATGAGCACGTTGGCGTCCACGCTCATGCCGATGGTGAGGATGATTCCGGCGATGCCGGGCAGTGTGAGGGTGGCGCCGAAGATGGCCAGCGCGGCGATGATGAGGACTATGTTGAAGAGCAGGGCCACCACGGCGATCACACCGGAGAAGCGGTACCAGAAGCTCATGAAGCCCATCACCAAAAGGAGGCCCACGAGCGCAGCCGTCACCCCGTACTTGATCGAATCCGAGCCCAGGCTCGGCCCGATGGTGTCCTCCATGACCACGTTCAGGGCCACCGGCAGGGCCCCGTTGCGCAGGTTGATCGCCAGGTCCTTGGCCCGGTCCACGGTGAAGTTGCCCCGGATGATGCCCTCGCCGGGAATCTCCTCCTCGATGACCGGGGCCGAGATGACCTCGTCGTCCAGGACGATGGCCAATTGGTTGCCCACGTGGGTGCCGGTGACCTCCCGGAAGGACTCGGCGCCGGTGTAGTTGAAGGAGAAGCTCACGGCGGGCAGACCCCGCTCGCGCTCGCGGGTGTACTGGGCGTCGGTCAGGTCGGAGCCCTTGATCGGGCGGCGGGCGTCCAGGAGGTAGAGCTGGAAGTAGCCCTCCACGGGGGAGCCGTACACCTCGGTCAGGCGCTGCGCTATCTCCTGCTCGTAGTCCGCGGAGTCCTTGTCCAGCCGCTGCTCCACCGAGAGGGCCAGCCGGTAGCCGGGGAAGTCGGAGACCAGGCCCCGGTCGTTGACCATCTTCGCCAGCCCCTCCTTCAGGGAGGAGGGGGCGTAGATGCCGTGCCCCAGGTCGTAGACGTTGGCGAGGATCGTCCGGTAGGTGGGGTAACCCGCGGCCTTGGCCAGGACCTTCCCCAGCCGGCCCTCGGCGTCCACCAGCATGAACTCGAGCACCGCCCGCTCCCCGATGAGATTCTTGGCCCGGTCCGTGTCGCTGATGCCCGGCAGCCGGACGGTGATGCCCGCGTCGCCTATCTGCTCCACCTCGGGCTCGGCCACGCCGAACTCGTCCACCCGGCGGCGGATGATCTCCAGGACGGTGTCCAGGGTGACCTGCTCGTCCCCGGGGGGCACGTTGGTCATGTCCGCCTCGTAGCGCATCACCATGCCGCCCGAGAGGTCCAGGCCCAGCTTGACCTTCTCCACGGGCAGCCACTGGGTCAGCTCGGGGGACAGGCCGTCCAGGAGGCCGGTGGTCGGCAGGGCGAAGACCAGGGCGAAGACGAAGACCAGCCAGCCGATGAGCCCGTAAAACCGGCGCTTTCTCGCCATTTACGCTCCTCGCGGGTGAGTGGCGACCTTGGGGGGTTACCGCGGTTCCTCAAACCGAAGACCGGGGATCGAGGCACTAGGCATTAAGAGAAAAGGGTTAATAATCTGCGCCTACAGAGGACAGATCGTAACTCCCCGGTAAAAGTTCGCCGGAAAGCCAAACCAACAGGAGGGTTCCAATATCATCCCTGAGAAACCCAATTTTAAATTGACCGTTTCCTATGACATCGTTGACGACAATCGTCGTGACGACTTCATCATCGTCAATAATAAGCGCCAGCCGCCGTCCCAGGTTATCCCCCGTCAGGTCTTCCAGCTCCGGGGCGTACTCATCGCGTAGGTTGACGGTAAGATAGGGCTCGGGGGTGTCATCTACCGGATTTACATGTGCTATTTTCCCATCCAACCCCAACGCCTCTTCGGTTTCGAGTAGATAAAAATGTCTCCGCCAGCTCTCATCGCGGCCTTCCGTCGGGTCAAGCCTCCAATAAGCCCCATCCTGGATTATCCTGTACATTCCGTCGCCTACGATGAACCAGCAATCCTCCGCTTCATCGGGTACGACCTGAACCCCGGGTGATGTCTCCACTTCCGGCACCGCATCGCCTACGGGAACGACCGGCACGAGCGACAAGGACCCGTGGAAATGGAACAGACGACCAATCAACCCGAACAAGTCATCGCGGGCTTCAAAACTGATGGATTGCCGATGGACATTTTCAAAGTCGTCGTCAAACTCATCAACGACGGCGGCCTCGATGAAAGCCAACCGAGAATCAACTATCTCCCTGACCCGTTGCGCATCCGATTCATCGCATCTGTACTGTATCTGATAGGTGCGGGCGACCAGAACCGAAGGTAGTACCATTAAAAAAGTGAACGCCACACGTAACATCACACGCCCAGTTCCAGGCAGGCCACCGCTTCCAATTCCAGGGGGCTGGTCACGCCGGCGGCGAGGAGGAAATACCCCCGGGCGGCCACCATGGCCGCGTTGTCCATCGCGTACTCCAGGGGGGCGAAGCGGACCTCCACACCCTCGGCCTCGGCCCGTCGGGACAACGTTTCGCGCAGCCCCCGGTTGGCCGCCACCCCGCCACCGACGACCAGAGTATTCAGCGAAATCTCACGGCAGGCGGCCAGCGCCTTTTCGGCGAGAATTTCGATGACCGCCGCCTGAAAACCGGCGGCCACCGCCGACCTCCGCTCCTCCAACCGACTCTCCCCGACCAGCTCGGCCACCCGTCGCGCCGCGGCGGTCTTGAGCCCGGAGAAGCTGAAGTTCAGTCCCTCGGGCAGCGGCCGGGTGAACGGCTCCGGCTCGCCGTCGAAGGATCGCGCCAGTTCGTCGAGGACCGCCCCCGCGGGGTAGGGTATGCCCAAAAGGCGCCCGACTTTATCGTAGGCCTCGCCCGCGGCGTCGTCTAAGGTTTCCCCCAACAACCTGAAGCGGAGCAGGCTCTCCCGCCCCTTCTTACCCGGCCCAACTTCGTAGAGCGCCGTGTGGCCGCCGGAGACCAGAAGGCCCACGAAGGGCGGCTCCGGCGGGTCTTCCCCGAGAAGCGGCGCCTGGAGGTGGGCCGCCAGGTGGTTCACCCCGACGAAGGGTACGCCCAGCCCCGCCGCCAGCGCCTTGCCGAAGTTCAGCCCCACCAGGAGCGCGCCGGTGAGCCCCGGGCCGTGGGTGGCGGCCACCCCGCCCAGGTCGCCGTAAGCGATCCCGGCCAGGCTCAACGATTCACGGACCACGGGCAGGACCTTCGCCGCGTGGTTCCGCCCGGCCAGCTCGGGGACCACCCCGCCGTACCGGGAGAAGAAGGCGGCCTGGGAGCTGACGACGTCGGAGAGAACCCGGCGCCCGTCCTCCACGACGGCGGCCGCCGTTTCATCGCACGAGGTCTCCAGGCCCAGGACCAGCAGCGCGCCACCTCGCTTCGGAGGAGCGAATTTTAGCACACGCCCCGCCCCGCGGCAAGCTCACCGGTTCACCCGCCGGATGAGAAAAAGCCCGGTGAGACCGAAGATGATGTTCGGCAGGAAGGCGGCGATGAAGGGCGAGATGACGCCGCGCTGGCCGAAGGCACGGCCCACGGCGATGAATCCCCATAAAATGAATCCCAGAAGCACCGCCAACCCGAACCCCAGGGCGGTGCCGGACCGGGCGGTGCGAATCGCCAGCGGCGCGCCGATGAGAATCACGATCAGGTTCGCCAAAGGGACGCTGACCTTCAGGTCCAGCTCCACCCGCTCTTTGGCCGGGTCCTTGCCGGCCCGCTCCATCCGCTCGATGTGGGCGGAAAGCTCGCCGTAGGTCATGTCCTCCGGCGTCCGCGCCTCGATGGCGAACTCACCCGGCGCCTCGGTTATCGGCACCACCATCTCCTGCACCTCAACGAGCGTCAGCTCCTGGCCCTCGGGGCCGAAGGTGCGCACCTCGCAGTCGTAGAAGTGCCACTCCCCGTCGGTGTACTCGCCCACCGCGGCGTCCACCCGCTCGACGGCCAGCCCCGGGTCCTCGGGGTCGAAGCTGATGAGCGTCGGCCGGCTCATCCGACCGTTGAAGGCGTCCATCTGACCCGTGTAGAGGATCAGGTTCCCGGTCAGCGACGCCGAGTAGTCGGTGACCTTCATCATCGCCTCGCGGTCCAGCCCGTCGAAGACCCACTTCTTGATGGCCACGCAGCGCTCGTTGGCGTAGGGCACCACCGTCTCCCCGAAGACCCACACCCCGAAGCCGATGAGCGCCCCGAGGACGATTAAAGGCGCGAAAACGCGGTACAAAGACACGCCGCTCGCCTTCATCGCCGTTATCTCCGAGCCCTTCCCCAGGATGCTGATGCAGAAGAGCACCCCCAACAGCACAGCGATGGGGTTGACCCACTTGACCACGAAGGGGATCATGTAGAGGTAGTAGCTGGCGATGGTGCCGACGTCGGTCCCCTTCTGGAGGAACTTGCCCACCGTCTCGATGAAGTTGACGACGAGGTAGATGGCGATGAAGGCCGCCAGCGCGTACAGGTAGTAGCGCAGGAAGTGGCCGGCTATGTAGCGGTCGAGCGTGCGTCCGAGCATGGGCCTTGGAGAAGAGGTTGCACGGAGAGGATACCTGTTTCCGCGCCCCGGGGCAAGGGACCTCCCTTGACCGCGGGCCCGCGCTTGGGTATAGTATTCCCGCGACACGGAAATCCCCCTCCAAGGACGGCGGCTCATGGGCGTCATCAAGGGCAAGCTGAAGGGCAAGGGCAAGCGGGTGGCCGTCATCGCCTCGCGCTTCAACGAGTTCATCA
Source organism: bacterium (assembly GCA_035528375.1). Lineage (NCBI taxonomy): Bacteria > bacterium. The sequence goes on along the minus strand of DATKYS010000061.1, from coordinate 4,914 downwards.
CCCTGCGCCTGTTGGGCGCCTGCCTGGACACCCTCCACCGTCACGAGGTGGAGGCTGAGGACATAGACGTCATCTGGTGCCCGGGTGCGTGGGAGATTCCGGCGGTGGCGAAGCGGGTGGCCTCGAAATACGACGCCACAATCTGCCTCGGCGCCGTCATCCGCGGCGGAACGCCCCACTTCAACTACATCGCCGCCGAGGTCGCCAAGGGCGTCGCCCAGGTGGGTCTGGCCAGCGAAAAGCCGGTGGTCTTCGGCGTTCTGACCACGGACTCCATCGAGCAGGCCATCGAGCGGGCGGGGGCCAAGGCGGGGAACAAGGGCGCCGACGCGGCCCTGGCCGCGCTGGAACTGATGGACCTCTACGGCCAACTGAAATAATCCCCCTCCCTCCGTTTGCGATGACGTAGGGGCCGACCGACGGCGCGCCGTTCAGGTCGGCCCGTTTTTTTTTAAGGCAGCCCTCACCCCGGCCCTCTCCCACAGGGAGAGGGAGACCGCGGGTCGCCGTATTAACGTTCTCGGCCCCGACCCTCACCCTAGCCTGTCGGCGCGCCGCTCCCTGGAAGGGAGAGGGGACACGCCCCGGCCCTCACCCCCGATTGCGCCGACGTAGGGGCGGACCTTCAGGTCCGCCCGCGGGCCGACCTAAAGGTCGGCCCCTACGAGGTTGATTCGCGATTCACACCCAATCCGCAGGGGCGGGTGTCCTGACCCGTCCGCGGGCGACCGCGGAGGACTCGTCCTACGGGTCGCCGCTACGGTTGACCGGTCGGCGCTTCCGCCGGTATACTCGTGCCCGTGAAGAATTCTCCCAAGAAACCCGCCGACGACTCCTCCCCGGACATTGACGGCTACCGGCCGTACCGCTCCAAAGAAAAGGCGTGGTACGCCGAGCCGGACAAGCGGACCGGCCGCGTCGCCGTCCGCCCCGACGCCCGCCGCAAGCGCGCCAACCCACTCATCCGCACCGTCGAGAAAATCCCGATAAAAACCCGCCTCGTCACCGAGGACGACGACATCGTCGAGCTGTGCATGCTTTACGTGCCGGCGGCCAACCCCCGGCCCGGCGACGTCCTGTTCATCTCCGAAAAAATCGTGGCCATCACCCAGGGCCGGACGCGCCGGTTCGAGGACATCAAAGAGGGGTTCTGGGCGAGGTTCCTGTCGGCCCGGGTGGCCAAGCCGCCGTGGGGCATCGGCGCCGTGGGCCTGCCGGTGAAGATGCAGGCGGCGATTGACCTGGTGGGGCTGCCGCGGATTCTTCTGGCGGCGGTCGTGGCGGCCCTCACCCGCCTCATCGGCCGCACCGGCGACTTCTACCGCATCGCCGGACCCCAGGTGGCCCAGATTGACGGCTCCCGCGTCGGCACCTTCGAGCGTTACATCAACGTGGTCATCTACGGCCCGGCTTTTCCCAAGTGGGTCTGCGAGCGGGTCCGGGACGCCGTGGACCTGGAGACCGCCATCATAGACGCCAACGACTACGGCGACGTGGACGTCCTGGGCAGGACCGACGGGGTTGACGCGCACTGGCTGTCCCTGGCGCTGGCGGACAACCCCCTGGGCCAGGAGCTGCAGATGACGCCCCTGGGCCTTCTTCGCAGGAAAAGCCCTCCCACGTAATACGATGGGGCTTTAAGCCCCCCCCGCCTGGACACCGGGCGTTTTCCTGGACTATATTAGCCGGGTGATGAGGAAAAACCCGGCCCTTTTCACGCACGAAGGACGGTATCCCGATGCGCGCACGCCTGTCTGTCGTACTCGTGGCGGCCCTTTTCGTCACCGGCGCCGCGGCGGCCCGGATCGGCCCCAACCTGGAGGCCAGGCTACCCGGCCTCGCCGAGGACGAGCTCCTGTGGGTCAACGTCTCCCTCTCCGAACAGGCGACGCCGGCCGAGCTGCAGCAGTTGAACGCCACGCTGCCCCCCGAGCCGGCCCGCGCGGCGGTCATCGAAAGGCTCAAGTACATCGCGGCGGACACCCAGGGCGACCTTCTGGCCTACCTCGAAGGACGGCGAAACCTCGGCGACGTGGGGTACGTCGGGGCTTTCTGGGTCACGAACCTGGTGGTGTGCGAGGCGAGGCCGTCGGTCATCCGCGAGCTTCTGGAGCGCGGCGACGTGGCGCGCGTGGAGACCGGCTCCGACCGGCCCGACGAGTGGGTCGGCGTGGGTGAGTCGGACCGCGACGGCGGACTGGCCTGGGGCGTGGAGAAAATCGGCGCACCATACGTCTGGGACGACTACGGCTACGACGGCGACGGCATCGTGGTCGCCGTGTCCGACACCGGCGTCAACTACGAGCACTACGATCTGCGCGACCACCTGTGGCACAACACCGACGAGATTCCGGACAACGGCGTGGACGACGACCACAACGGCTACGTGGACGACTACCTCGGCTACTACTTCGACGGGGCGGGCGGCGGCGGTCCGGACCCCATGGACACCGACGGCCACGGCACCCACTGCGCCGGCTCGGTGTCCTCGGACGGCGCGGCGGGCATGAGCTGCGGCGTGGCGCCCAAGACGCGGATAATGAGCCTCAAGGTCTGGATGTGGGCCACCCCCCAGGGCGAGGCCTCGGTCTGGGAGGCGTGGCAGTACGCGCTGGACAACGGGGCGGACGCCGTCTCGGTGAGCCTGGGCTGGAGTTACGGTTGGGACCCCGACCGGGCCACCTGGCGCGACGTGGCGGAGAACTGCCTGGCCGGCGGACTGGCACTGGTGGTGGCCGGCGGTAACGACGGGCCCGACCCCCAGACGATCACCTGTCCCGGCGACGTCCCCGGCCTCATCACCGTGGGCGCCACCAACGTCAGCGACGAAATCGCCGGCTTCTCCGGCCGCGGGCCGGTGAGCTGGGCCGACGTGGCCCCCTACCACGACTACCCCTGCCTCACCAAGCCCGACGTCTGCGCCCCCGGCGTGGACATCGTCTCCTGCTCCTGGGAAGACGACCAGGGCTACATCTGGGGCTGGAACGGCACCTCCATGGCCACCCCGCACACGGCGGGGACGGTGTCGCTGCTCCTGGACGCCGCCCCGGCCCTGTCGCCCGTCCAGCTCAAGGCCGCCCTGGAGCATTACGCCCGCGAGCTGGGCGACCCCGGCAAGGACAACACCTACGGCGCGGGGCGTGTCAACGCCTTCGCCAGTGTCTCCAGCGTCGTCGCCGACCCCGAGCTCCACCTCCTCTTCGACGGCTACGAGGTCGCCGACGAGGACTCGGACGGGGTCCTGGAGCCCGGCGAGACCGCCACCGTGTACTGCCGCCTATACAACATGAGCCTGGTCACCGCCACCGGCGTCACCGCCGACCTCTCCACCGATTCCGACGACGTGACCGTCACCGACGGCCACGACTCCCTGGGCAGCCTGGCCCCCTTCGAGGAGGCTTCCGCCGAGTTCACCCTCGAGGTGGACTCCGACTGTCCCGAGCCGGCGGGCCTCCCCCTCGACCTCGACGTACACGCCACCAACCCCTACGACCTGGCGGAGGCGTTCGAGCTCTTCGTGCCCGGCTACGGCCTGCGGGAGGACTGCGAATCGGGCATCGAGCCGCTCTGGCGCTACTCCAGCAACGGGGAGAACACCTGGCGCCGGACCGACGAGGACTCGGTGTACGGGCGGTACTCCTTCACCCCGAACGACGTGGGCGGCGGCTACGAGCCCAACCTCGACTGCTCACTGGTGAGCCTGCCCTTCCGCGTGGACGCGGAGCACTACATCCTCACCGTGTGGAGCAAGTTCCACCTCGAGGGCGGCCGGGACGCCCTGTACGTGGAGATTCGCTACTCGGAGGAGGATGACTGGACCGTCCTGCACACCCTGTCGGGCACGCTGGGCAACTGGATCAAGCGCACGAACGACCTCACCGAGCACCGGGGCGAGATAGCCCAGCTCCGGCTCCGGTTCAAGTCGGACTCCGACGACACCTACGATGGCGCCTTCGCGGACCAGATTTACGTCGTGGACTACGAGGTCGGCGTGGGCGACGCCGCCCTTTCCGCCCGCTCCACCGACGACGGCGCCCTGTTGGGCTGGGACATCACCGGCGACGTGGCTGGCATCTACATCTACCGGCAGGGCGACGCCCGGTCGTCCTCGGGTCTCGGTTCGCGGCTCAACGAGCAGCCCCTCACGGGGAACCGCGGGTACTACCTGGACCGCGGCCGTGGTGAGAGCTACGTCTTCGAGGTCACGGACGCAGACGGGAACCGGGAGCTCCTGGGCCCGGTGGAGGTGGAGGGTGGGACGCCGACGGTGAACCGCACGTCGCTCTCGACGCCCTTCCCCAACCCGGTTTCGGATACGGCGACCATCCGGTTCGAGCTGGGCGGGGAGGACGGCTCCGAGGTGACCCTCGCGGTTTACGACCTGGCCGGGCGGCGGGTGGCCGTCCTCTTCGACGGCGATCTGGCCGCCGGCCGCCACACCGTCGCCTGGGACACCACCGGCGTCAGCGTGGGCGTGTATCTGATCCGGCTGGTGACCGCGGGCGGGTCTCTCACCCGCCGGGCGGTCGTGGTCCGGTAGCGGGAAGGGCCGCCCCCTCTCCCTCTTAGGGAGAGGGTTGGGGTGAGGGTAAGACCTGCGAATGTAAAAGGGCGTCGGCCCGCGTTCTCCCTCTCCCTCCCAGGGAGAGGCTCGCCTACGGGCTAGGGTGAGGGTAAGGGATGGGAACGGAAAAGGGCGGCGGCCCGCAGAGGGACCGCCCTACATTGACGGACTGACCTTGCCGGGAACCGTGAACAGCCCTTCCGACGAGGACCTGCGCGTCTCCGACGGGGAGCCGGGCGACCGCCCCGCCGCCGAGCGGCTCGCCGAACGGCTCGGCAAATGGCTCTTCCGGCACCGCGGCGTCCTCCCGGTGCCGTTCATCCTACTGCTGGTTCTGCTGGGCGACCCGC
>DATKYS010000060.1 GCA_035528375.1 bacterium | reverse complement strand
ACCCTAACCCTCTCCCCAAAGGGGAGAGGGGACATGCGGCAGCCCTCACACCGGCACGTGCCTCGTCAATTGCGTTGACGTAGGGGCGGGCTTGAAGGCTCTCCCGCGGGCCGACCGAGTGTCGGCCCCTACGAGGTTATTGCTCACCCCGTCAGTCCCGGGGCACGTAGTAGGGCGAACGGTACTCGGCCCGCCGGTAGCGGTTACGCTCGTGGTGGTCGCGGAAGACGTAGGTGATGAAGACGGCGTTGGCCGCGATGAGGGCTGCGGCGAAGAAGAACGGCGCCTGGGGCGCGATTCCCTCGTAAAGGTAGCCGGCGACGATGGGGCCGACCACCAGGCCGAAGGAGGTGATGGTGCCCACGCCGCCCAGCACCGTGGCCCGACCGCGCAGCGGCATGTTCTCCACGGTAAGGCTCATCCAGCTCGGCAGAATCATCGCCACGCCCGCCCCCGACAGGAGCATCATGGTGTAGTAGAAACCGGCCCGGGTGATGAAGGGGAGCATGACCATGGCCGACGAGACCAGAAACATCCCGAAAATCATCAGGTACTTGCGGCCGATACGCTCGGCGTACCGCCCCGCCGGGTACACGCAAAGAATCGTCGAGAGGGACAAAAACAGAAAGCCGAAGCCTATCTGGTAGGTCTGAAGCCGGAGCACGTTATCGGCGTAGAACACCAGGACGCTCGTGTTGATGCCCACGATGAACATGTTGATGAAGCCCTGGAGGGAGAGGGCCAGGAGCTTGCCGTTCTTGTAGAGCGCCGACAGGGCCTGTCCCAGCTCTCTCCACCAGTCGTGGATGACGTCGGCTCTGCGCGGAGCCTTCGCGGGTTCCTTCCTCCGACGGCGCAGGGTCTCCTGCATGAAGACGAAAGCGCCCAACGCCGTCAGACCGATGAGGATGGACGCCGTCCAGAAGGTCCACTTGGCGCCTCCCCCCTCGACCCCCCCGAACCAGTCCATGAGGTACAGCCCGATGGCCGGCCCGACACCGGAGCCCAGGGCGAAGCTCAGGTTCAGCACGCCCAGGGCGGCGTCGCGGCGCTTGCGCCCCATCATGTCCGCCACCATGGCGTTGGCCGCCGGCCAGATGACCGAGTTCCCCGTGCCGTCCATGGCGCGGATGGGGATGTAGAGCCAAATCAGCCAGGAGACGTTGATCAGCGAGAGAAGGAGGGGGCTCAGGCAGGAGATGGTCAGGCCGATGGCGATCATCAGCCGTCGCCCGTAGCGGTCGGCCAGGGAGCCGCCGAAGATTTTCAAAAAAGTGTTGGTGAAGGGGAAGGCCGCGATTGCCACACCGACCAGCCCCACCGTGGCGCCCAGGACCTTCGTCGAGTAGAGCTGGAGCGCCGGGATGACTATCCCGTACCCCAGCTCCGCGGCGAAGATGGCCGCGATCAGGAGGATGTAGTTCCGCGTTACTTTAACGTTGCGGAGACCCGTGAGGCCGCTTTTAATCGCTTTGTCGCTCATCGCCGGATTGACGCTCGCCGGGGCTGAAGCGACCGTCATAGTTGAGATGATGTTGTAAAACAGCGTCGGGCGAAAAAGTGTTGCGCCTATTGTCCCCCAACCGCCGCCAACTATCAACCGCGTCGTGGAAACGCCCGCAGTTCTGTGCTATAGTGAGTTTTGGCTTGATTCAGCTTCCTTTTTTATCGGGCGAATAAATGGCAAATACACTCCTGGTCTGCTTCGATTCCCTGGCGTACGCCCCCGGATTGCGCCTCCTATCCGCCCTGGGAAACGCCGCCGGTCACCCGACATACCTCCTGTTCCTCATCAAGGAAAGTGCGACCTTCCAGGACCGCCGGTTCGAGACACCCGGCGAGTTGGCCGGTTTCGCGAACCTCTTGGACGAGCTCTCCATAGACGTGGTGGGCCTGTCGGTGATGACGCCGGAGTACCACCGGGCGGTGCGGGTGGCCGAGCGCGCCCGGGCCAGTGGCCGTCACGTGGTGTGGGGCGGGATCCACGCCGCCATCCGCCCGGAGGAATGCCTGCCTTACGCCGACGCGGTCTGCCTGACCGAAGCGGAGCCCACCTGGACCGCCTACCTGGACGAGACGGAGAGCGGGGGAAACCGCCGGTTGCCCAACTTCCTCCTCCCCGGTGAAAACGCCCACGAGGTCCGCGCCGCCGGTCGGTTGCAGCTCATTGACGATCTCGATTCCCTCCCCTTTCCGGATTACGACGTCCGGCACTCCTACTACTCGAACGGGGAGGCAATCCTCCCCATGGGGTGGGAGTCGTACCAAAGGCTCAACACCTGGGAGGGGACGTACTACCGCCTGCTGACCAGCCGTGGTTGTCCGTACCAATGCACGTACTGCGTCAACAACTTCTTCTGGAGCCAGTTCGGCAAGCACTGGCTGCGTCGGCGGACGGTGGATAACAGCATCGCCGAGATCCTCTGGGCCCGGGAAAAGATGCCCTTCATCCGGGGTATCAACATCCAGGACGACAGCTTCTTCATGGGTTCCGACGAATGGCTGGATGATTTCTGCCGCCGGTACAAAGCGGAGGTCGGCCTGCCCTTCATCGCCCGCATGATACCCCGCTTCACCACCGAAAGGAGGATCGAGCTCCTGGCCGACGCCGGGTTCGATTACGCGGGGATAGGGTTGCAAACCGGCTCGAAGCGCCTTTCCCTCGAGGTGTACGAGCGCGTGCAGGATAACGAGAAATTCCTGGAAAACGACTGGATCCTGTCGAAGTACGGGGTCGGTAAGAGTTACGATGTCTTGGTAGACAACCCTTTCGAGACGGAGCGGGACGTACTGGACACCATAGATGTCCTGTTGAAACTGAAAAAGCCGTACTACGTCGTCACTTACTCCCTGACGCCCTTCCCGGAGACCATTTTCTACGACAAGGCGAAGGCCGCCGGGTTTCTCGACCGGATGACGGACCCCTACAACTCGGCGATGTACGCCACCAACCCCGCCAACTACTACACCCCCAAGACGCTGCGCTGGCTGATCGAAACCGCCCCTTACATCCCCAAATGCCTGCTTCGGTACTGCCGCGACCACTGGCGCGGAGGCCTGGTGACTTGGTTGGGACCGAAACTCTTCAGTTTCTACAAGTGGATAATCGGGGTGATAAATTGGGGGCGTTACAAACACCCCTGGTTTCTGCGGCTGGTGCTCTTTTTCGCCCGCATCTGGGGCCGATTGGGCTTGCGGGGGGCGTTGCCCCGGGAAGAGGTCCACCCCGAAAATTGAATCGTCAGAACGCCGACCGGAAGGCCTCGTAGGCGCGGGGGCCGTAGAGGACGAAAATCACGCGCCGGACGCTCTTTAACGGCATAGCCTCCCCCAGACCGGCGCGCATGGCCTGGGCGCAATCCTCCATGGCCAGCCCCCCGACCCCGGTACCCAGGGCGGGCAGGGCGACGGATTTAGCCCCGATTCGCTCGGCCTCCTCCAGGGCGCTGGTCGTGGCCCGGCGGACCTTGTCGGCGTCGGTTTCCAGGTCCTGACCCATCACCGCCGCGTGGATGACCCACCGTGCCGGCAGCTTCCCGGCGCCCGTGGTCACCGCGCGGCCCACTTCGATCGGCCCCAGCGCCATCGCCTCGCGCTCGACGGAGGGGCCGCCGGCTTTTTTGAGCGCACCCGCCACACCCGAGCCCATCCACAGGTGGTTGTTCGCCGCGTTGACCACCGCGTCGCAGGCCTGATGCGCGATGTCGCCCTTGGCGATGACGATTTCCAAACCGGCAATCCTGTGCGATTGCTTTTCCAAGAGGCCTCCCCGAGGGTCGGCCGGATTATGCAATTCGGGAAGCGGCAGGTCAAGGAGGGGGGCTGCCGGAGCAGGACCGTGGGGCGCATTAGGTTCTGAACCAGCCCAGATTCGCCATTACTATCCTTGACGTGGGGCGTCCCGTGGGTTGAAAAACGTGGTCTGCCGCTTCGCCTCCCTCCCCAACCCTCCCCCAAGGTGGGAGGGAGTGGACGTAGGGCGGGGATTACCTTCGGTCGCAGATACCCATCCCCGCCGCGTTTTATCTAAAGGTCCCCCCTACCTTTCCCGTAGGGAGAGGGATGTGCGGGTGCGGGCTACCTTTATAAATCCCCTCAGGGTGGTCGAGGGGGTGTGGTCAGCCGGCGGGAGAGTGGTTATAATGGGGCGAAAAGGAGCGGCTCGGAGGCCCCCCCATGTTTTATGGTTTCGGCTGGTTCTACAACGACTGGACGATTCTCCTGCTCCTGCCGGGGCTCATCCTGGGGCTCATCGCCCAGTCCCTGGTCAGCTCGCGCTTCCGCCGCTACTCGAAGGTCCGGACGCGGGGCGGGTTGACCGGGGCGCAGGTGGCGGCAGGCATCCTGGCCGAGGCCGGGCTGCCAGACGTGGAGATAGAGGTGGTGGGCGGTCGGCTGTCGGACCACTACGACCCGCGGACGCGGAAGCTGTACCTTTCCGCCGACGTGGCCCATTCGCCCTCCGTGGCCGCGCTGGGGGTGGCGGCCCACGAGGTTGGACACGCCATCCAGCACTCTAGCGGTTACTTCCCGCTCCACTTGCGCAACGCCGTCGTTCCCGCGACGAGAATCGGCTCCTGGCTATACCTGCCGCTCTTCATCGCCGGGCTCATATTCGCCATCGAGCCGCTGGTCTGGGTCGGCATCGGCTGCTTCACGCTCCTCTTGCTGTTCCAGCTCATAACGCTGCCGGTGGAGTTCAACGCCAGCTCGCGGGCCCTGGCCATCCTGCGCGACGGGGGCTACCTGGAGCCCGAGGAGCAGATCGGGGCGCGGAAGATTCTCTCCGCCGCGGCGCTGACCTACGTCGCCGCCCTGGTGTCCAGCCTGTTGATTCTACTGCGCCTTCTTTTAATCGCCGGCGCCTTCAACCGGCGGTAGGAAAAATGCGGCTCTGGGTGGGGCTACCGGTTCCCGACAAACCGGGCCAGTACGACCTCCGGCCC
>DATKYS010000059.1 GCA_035528375.1 bacterium | reverse complement strand
TCAACGCTGGCCGCGGCCTCGGCCCTCTCGACGGTGTGGAGAATGAGCGGCCGACCGCCCAGGTTCTTCAAGGGCTTGCCGGGCAGGCGGGTGCTCGCATAGCGGGCGGGGATAACGCAGAGCGTCCGAGGGGATTTCACTACTTTCTGCCCCTTCTGCCGCCGGCCCGGTGAATTCGTTTATCCCGCTTGGCCTTGTGCTTAGTGGCCCGACCACCCATCCCGACCCCATAAGGCCTGAATATGGCCGAAATGTCTTCCTCCATCTCGGCGTTCGTCGAATCGCCAATGGCAAGCGCCATAGCCGTGGTGGAGAAGTCATCTTCCAAGGGCAGCACGACCACCTCGCCCCCCCAGGACACAACCTCTTGGCCACCTACGATCATGTCCTTCTCGTAGCCTCCACCTTTGACTAAAACATCAGGACGCAGTCGCTTTACCAGTTCCAGCGGCGTGTCCTCGGAAAAGGGGACCACGTAATCCACCGCTTCTAGGGCCGCCAGAAGCTCGGCACGAACCGCCAAGGTCAGGTACGGTCGGTACGGACCCTTCAGACGCGATACCCCCGCGTCGTCATTCAGGCCCACGACCAGGCAGTCGCCCAGTCCCCGCGCCGCGGTTAGATACCGGACGTGGCCGGGGTGCAGCAGGTCGAAGCAGCCGTTGGTGAAAACCACCTTGCGCGGTCTTCCCTCGGCTTCCCAGTGGACGAGCAGCTCCTCGGTGGACAGGACTCGGTTCATCGGACCTTGACCTCGTGGGCAACGGCGGGTATTGTAGACTCCTCTCCCCGACGGGTCAAGTTCGGCCGTACCAGGAGGTGGGCGTTGCCAGGCAAACGGATCGGGATAATGATTAGTGGTCGCGGCAGCAACATGGTCGCCCTCATCGAGGCCTGCCGCGACGGGAGGCTGGACGCCGAAGTTGCCCTGGTCCTCTCCGACAGGCCCGACGCCGCCGGTCTGGAGAAGGCCCGCGCCCTGGGAGTGACCGCTCGGGTCCTGGTGCCGGCGAAGTACCGGACCAAGCTGGACGGCGACGACGCCCGGGATTACGCCGAGGCCTTCCGCGAGGCCGGCGTGGATCTCGTCTGTCTGGCCGGCTTCATGCGGGTGGTGAAGGCGCCGCTTCTGGAACCGTTCGCCGGCCGCATCCTCAACATCCACCCCAGCCTCCTGCCCAGCTTCCCCGGCCTGGAGGTCCAGCGTCAGGCCCTGGAGTACGGGGTGAAGTTCTCCGGCTGCACCGTACACTTCGTGGACTCAAGCCTGGACGGCGGGGCGATAGTCGCCCAGCGCGTGGTGCCGATCCTGGATGATGATACCCCGGATACGCTGGCGGAGCGCATCCTGGTCGAGGAGCACGCGCTCTACCCCGAGGCCGCGGGGCTGGTGCTCTCGGGAAAGTACCGCGTCGAGGGGAGGCGGGTGATTCGCACGTAGGCCGGAGAAGGAAACCGTTCCGGCCATTACCTCTCGAATTGCGATGACGGAAGGGCAGGGACTTTGCACTCCGCCGCTTTGACCCTCACCCCATCCCTCTCCCTAGGAGGGAGAGGGGGAGCGCGCCAACCTATACCCTACATATTACGATGACGTAGGGGCCGACCTTCAGGTCGGCCCGCTCCGCTCTATGTGCAGGAGAGAGCGTGAAGATTGTCTAAACAACGGCGGGGACTAAAGTCCCCGCCCTACATTTATCACGGTGGCGGATGAGTCGGCGAACGGGCGTAGAGGCCCGCCCCGGCATTATCGCAACCCTCACCCTCAGATGTAGAGGTTGAGCCCGAGACCCAGGGTGAGGATGTGGAGGAGTTCCTCCTCGTAGTTCCAGCCCACCAGGTCCTCGGTCTCCTCCTTGATTGGCCGGGGGAAGTCGAAGACGGCGTCGTAGCCTATCTCGAACTCCAGGGAGAGGGCGGCATCGGTGAAGAACTCGCCGCCGACGGCGACCCAGCCGCTGAAAACCTGCCCCCGGGTGGGGTCGCGCTCCGTCGTCAGCGACTCGTACATCTGTCTCCCCCGGATGGTTACCGGATCCTCACCCTCGTACACCGGCCAGCCGAAGTAGCCCACCCCGAACTGGACGAAGGGGTCGAATCGGGCGCGGGGGGTCATGTTCCACCGCAGGCCCAGGTGCGCCTGGAAGAGGTTAAAGTCCACGTCGGAGCCCGCCGGGAAGGCGTTCTCGAAGTAACCCCCATCCTTCCCGGCGAGGTCCAGCGCCGCCCGGACCACGATGGACCACGCCTCGCCGAGGCCGAAACTGAACAGACCCCCGAAGCTGCCCTGCTCGAGGACCGACTGGTTTATCGGCCCCATTGGGAGCCAGATGGCCAGCTGAGGCCCCACGGAGAAGAGGCCGGTCTTGTCTATCGCCGCCGCGGGGAGGCAGAGAAACAATATCAGGCCTGCTATCAACAAGTTGCGCACGATTGACTCCCGGTCGGTCGGACGGGTTTAGTATAGCACAGCCCGTTTAATACGCCCAAGGACCGTCGTTCGGTTCCTGACCGGCGGGTGGATGGAGCACCCCAAAAGTTAAGGGGACCCCGCGGGGCCCCCTCATCACTGAATCTTCAGGCGACTAGAAGTAGAGGTTCAGCCCGATGCCGAAGGTGAGGATGTTGACCGTCTGGTCCTCGGTGTCGTAATCCCAGCCCTGGCTGTGGTCGTCGGGGTCGTGCCAGTCCTTGATCGGCACGGTGACGCCGAAGATGGAGTTCCACTCCAGGCCCACGTCCACGCTCATCTGGTTGGAGGTGAAGAACTCACCGCCGGCGCGCAGGTTGATGCCGAACTTGTCTACTGAGGCATCGCCGTAGGTGTAGGTTCCGGCCTCATTGTCAACCTTGGTGTACGCCCAGGAGTAGTAACCGGCGCCGACCTGGACGTACGGGTCGAAGGGGCTGTAAGGGGAGAGGTTCAACCGGCCGCCCAGCTGGAAGGTCACCAGGTAGTAGGTGGTATCCTCATCGCCAAGGTTCGTATCGCCCCAGAAGTCCTCGTTGAAGCCGGCCATGCCGTACCACGCCTCGCCGAGGAACTCGAAGTTTTCGGCCAGGCCGTAGCCCACCTTCGCGCCGAAGCCCACCGAGCTGGTGTAAGCGTTGGCGAAGTCACCCATGGGGAGCCAGTAGAAGACCCGGCCGCCGATGGACAACAGGCCGTCTTTGTTCAGAGCCGTGGCCGGCATGATCAGCGCCAGAACCAGAAGAAGCGGCAGAAGCTTTTTCACGGTTTCTCCTTTGCTTGAGCCCTTTCGGGCAAAGAGACGTTGATAACTACAGAACCGCAAACTCAACCCGGAAAAGATTACGTAAGTTTAGCACAGGGTAGAGCTAATTTCCATTTTTTTTGCCCCGGCGCGCTCCCGGTTTCCTTCCCCCCGACCGAAAACCGACGCTCACCCCTGGATTGCCGCGCTTCGCGCCCGCCTCCCCGACGCTCCGGCATCCCGTCGCCGCCGCACCCCGTGTTGTTGACAATCCTCACCACCCCCCCGTAATATGTCCTTTTTGTAACGGTTTTCACACTGCGCCGAGGTGCCTGTTTATCCCTGAAATGGACGAACCACGGGCGGACCGGGAAGCGGGGCGGACCAAACCGCAGGCTGCGTCCCCGTTTCTCAGCGTCTTAAAGATATTCGGCGTCCTCGCCTTTCTGTACCTCTTCATGCTGTCCATCAAGCTGATGGGCTCGTCCTTCAAGGGGTTCGGCCAGGATTTCGCCGAGGGCCTGGTCGCGGGAACCTCCAGCCCCATCGTCGGCCTCTTCGTGGGCATCCTGACCACCAGCATCATCCAGAGCTCCTCCACCGTCACCAGCATGCTGGTGGCTTTGGTCGCCACCGGTTCCATGGGCATCGGCGTGGCGGTACCCATCGTCCTGGGGGCGAACATCGGCACCACCATCACCAACACCATCGTCAGCCTGACCCACATCACCCGGCGGGACGAGTTCCACCGCGCAATGGCCGGGGCGACCGTCCACGACATGTTCAACATCTGCGCCGTCGCGGTGTTGATGCCCGTCGAGTACCTCTTCCACCCCCTGGAAAAGCTCGGGTGCTGGCTGGCCGGTGTCTCGGCGACCGGCGGCGGCGGCGGCTTCGCCTTCATGAGCCCCCTGAACGCTGTCACCGATCCCATTGTGGACCACATAATCGGGCTCACCGGAGGGACATACTGGCTGGCCCTGGCAATCGCCCTGGCCCTCCTGTTCGTCTCGCTCCGGTACCTGGTGAAGCTGATACGTAGCCTGTTGATCGAGCGGTTCGAGCGGGTTCTCCACGGTTATCTCTTCAAGACGCCGATCAGGGCTTTCGTTCTCGGGCTCCTGTTCACCGCCATCGTCCAGTCCAGCTCCGTCACTACCTCCCTGGTGGTCCCCCTCGTTGGGGCGGCGCTGTTGACGGTGGAACAGGTTTTCCCCTACACTTTGGGCGCGAACGTGGGTACGACGGTGACCGCGCTCCTGGCCGCCCTGGCGGCGGGTGAGCCGGCCGGTCTCGCGGTGGCCTTCGTCCACATGTTCTTCAACGTCTTCGGAATAGCCATTTTCTATCCCCTGCGCGTGGTGCCGCTCACGCTGGCCAAGACACTCAGCAATCTGGTCAAGAAAAATCGAGCCGTCGCCATCGTGTTCATCGGTGTTATTTTCTTCCTGATTCCCGTCCTCGTCATTTTCGTCTTCAACTAGGGAAGCGACCATGTTTGAGAAGTTCATGGAGGCCTGGCGGAGCAAGGGGCTCTTGAACCAGGCCCTGGAAAAGACGCAGGCCATGATCGAGACCGTGGCTAAAACCTACTCCTACGTCCGGGAGTACCTCCTGCACGGTGTCAAGCCCGACGTGGACGTGTACGGGAGGGACCGGTTCGTCAACCACCTCAACCGGGAGATCCGGCGCCTCATCGCCGAGCACCTGGTGGTCAAACCGGGGGACAATCCCATGGCGGGTCTCGTTCTCCTGAACGTGAACATAGACCTGGAGAGGGTGGGCGACTTCACGAAGAACCTCTACGAGGTGGCCGTGGCGTACCCCGGTCCCATCCTCGAATCGAAGTACCACCGCCTCGCCGAGCTCCTGGCGACCGAGGAACTGGTGAAGGACGGTTTCGGGCTCACGCTGAAGGGCTTCATGGAGCTGGACGCCGGGGCCGCCCAACAGGTACTGGTAAACCACAAGAACGTGTCCGCGAAGACCAACGAGCTGATCAACGAGCTCTTCGTCAAAACCGACCTGTCGGTGAAGGACGCGGTGATGGCGGTCCTGGTGTGCCGTTACCTGAAGCGGATCAGCGCCCACCTGATGAACGTGGCCTCGACGGTCATCAACCCCTTCGACTGGGTCAGCTACCAGTACGACGGGGACCCCGCGGATGCCAAGGAGCTGGATTAGGAGCACATGATGCATTTAAAGGAATTGTCAGAGCAGGACATCATCAAGCGGCTGACCGCTATCTTGTTGTCGGACAGCCCGACGCGGGTCGCCGAGACTGACGTCCTGCGCACCTCTCGCGAGGACAGGCAGCCCTCCAGCGGCAGCGGGCGATTCAGGCCCCCGCTGATGCGCGGTGTGCGCGTCGGGCCGGGCCACGACGCCGCCGTGGTCACCCCGAACGCCGGGTTCGATCTGGTGATCACCTGTGACCAGCAGGTCGAGGGCACCCACTTCGACCTCGAGCTCATGGGGGAGGAGGCGGTCGGCCGGCGGGCCCTGGCCGCGGCGGTGAGCGATCTGGCCCCCTTCGGCGCCACGCCTCTCTGGGCCACCATCGCCGTGGCTGCATCGCCGGAGGTCAGGCTGGAGACCCTCGAGCAGGTTTTCCGCGGGCTGGCCTGGGCGGCCGATGAGTTGTCCGCGCCTTTTTCCAGCGGGGGCTGGTCGAAGCTGGCCTTCGTCGGCGGCGACCTGGCCACGACCCGGGGGCCCATCTACCTGGACATCTGCGTCATCGGCCAGCGCCCCAGCACCTGGGCGCCCGGGGGCAGGGCGGGGGCGAAGCCCGGCAACACGATCTACCTGAGCGGTCCCACCGGGATGGCCGCGGGGGGCTTCTGGCTTTTAACGAACCAGAAAACCACCTTCTCCGGCTCCGAGAAGCTGCGCAAGGCCTTCCTGTGGCCGGAAGTCGAGCTGGAGCTCGGCGTCCGACTCTGGCGCGACACCCGGCTCACCACCTGCGCCGACACCTCCGATTCCCTCTCCGAGCAGCTCCGGCTTCTCGCGGAGGCCTCCGACGTGGGGGTGCAGGTTTCCGAGGACCGCCTGCTTCTACCGCCGACGCTCGTGGTGGTCGCCGAAGCCATGGGAATCGAGCCGGTGCGTCTGGCCCTGGGCGGCGGCGAGGATTTCCGGCTGCTGGTCACCGGGCCCGCGGGGCTCGAGCAGCGCGAGAAGGGCCTCGTGCCCATCGGCAAGGTGCTCCCCCGGGAGGAGGGGGTCCGCCTCCTCGGCCTCGACGGCGTGCGCCGGGAGCTGCCCGGTCCGATGTTCAGCCACTTCGGCGGCGCGACGGAATAGCGTTTTACACACGATTCCATGCGGGGCGACCCCCCCGGGCCGCCCCATATGGATTGACCTCCGACCGGCCCTGGACTATAATCACCTCAACTTTAAGACTGACATTGAGTTAGCGCAGAGGAACCCCCGTGGTCCAAGTCGCCATCTTCCAGCACGTCGCCATGCGCTACTCCCGCGGCATCCTGGCCCTCCACGACGTCAACCTCGAGCTCCCCAAGGGCGAGTTCACCTTCCTCACCGGTCCCTCCGGGGCCGGCAAGACCACTTTCCTCAAGCTCCTCTTCGGCGAGGAGCGCCCCACGGAGGGCGAGCTCGCGGTTCTGGGGCACGACATGAACCGCCTGAAAATCCGCCACCTGCCCGGGTTGCGGCGGCGGATCGGCGTTGTGTTTCAGGACTTCCGCCTTCTGTCCCGGCGGACCACCGTGGAAAACCTGGACATCGCGCTGCGGATCCGGCGCCTGTCCAAAGACGAGCGCCGGCGGCGCATAGACTCCATCCTGCGCATCGTGGAGCTCGAGGGACGGGCCGATTCCTTCGCCGAGGAGCTTTCCGGCGGCGAGCAACAGCGCGTCGCCATCGCCCGCGCCATCTCCGGCGACCCCGAGCTTCTGCTGGCCGACGAGCCGACGGGCAACCTGGATCCCGACCTCTCGCAGAAAATCATGGACCTGCTGCGCAAAATCGCCTCGCGCGGGACCACGGTCATCGTGGCCACCCAC
>DATKYS010000058.1 GCA_035528375.1 bacterium | reverse complement strand
GCCGTGGTTACCCTAGCGGACGGCAACGCTCACCTCCCTCTCCCTGATGATGGCCTTCATCTCGTTGTAGAGCGCGAGCACTTTCTCGTAGCCCGGTTTAGAGTAGCGGGCGAGGGCGGCCGCGTCGGTCAGCGGCTCCAGGCTCTGCGGGTCCACGAAGCCCTCGTTGAGGACGAGCCCGGCGTCAATCTTGCCCTCGGCCAGGGCTTCCAGGGTCAGCTCCTGCATCCGGGCCGCCACCTCGGGGATGTTTATCTCCAAAATGCACCACTTGGTGCAGTTGCCGCACTGTGTGCAGCGCAGCCCGCCCTGGCGGATAAACCGCGCGTAGTCGGCCGTCCGCGACGCGACGACCATTTCCACCGGGTAGATGTACTCGGGGCAGTTCTCCCCCTCGGGCTGGGAGAGCACCCTCATGCAGCTGCGATCCTCCAGGCAGTAAACCGAGTAGCCGGTGCCCGAGAAAATCGCCTTGAAGATGACGATGGATAGGCTGAGGCCGATGATGACCATGGCGATGCGGTTGAGGTTCTTGGTGAGCATCCGGTGCTGGGACTTGGAGATGAACTGGTAGCGCCGGACGCCGGGCAGAACCTCGATCTCGTCGCGGGGTGGACCGTAAACGATCCGCTCGTCTTTGTTATTCTTTTTCGCCATTTTCGAGCTCTGGCTGCGCCGCCCGGGAACTTCGCCGGATATGTGCGGCCGCGCCTTCCGCGGGTGAGCGGTTCGGTGGACCGGGGGGAGGTCAGGTTATCATGTACAGAATCGCCGCGATGATCCCGCCCAGGGCCCCCTGCAGGAGGCCCTTTCGCGTGCGGAAATCCAGGGCATAGGCGATCACCGCCCCGGAGAAAGCGCCGCCCAGCAGAAAGGAGATCCAGGTCAGTAAAACGCCGGCTTGCAGCATCCCCCCTAGGTCAAGAGGAGCAGGGCTCCGGCGATGGTCCCGCCGACGGCCCCCTGCAAGAGGTACACGAAGAAGGGTCCGGAGCTGACGAAGCCCGAGGCCTGGTCGGGCCAGAACAGCGCGAAGGTGATGACCATGCCCGAGACGGCGCCGCCCAACAGGAACGTGATCCAGGTGGCTAAGTTCTTCTCCTTCTCCTGGGTCGGCGTGCGCCGCTTCTTGAACGTGGCGGGATTGATGAACTTGATCATCCCCAGATTGAACACGATTATCCCGGCTAGGAGGCCGAAGAAGATGAGCAGGTTCTCCAGGGAGAAGGGGTTGTGGGCGAGCACCCAGAAGCGCATCACCAGCGCCGCCAGAGGGGTCATGGCCGCCATGATGCCGTAGCTCTGGGCGTTGCGCAGGTATCCTATCTCGGAGCGCACCATCCCCTCGGAGATGGTGCCGATGCCGCCGATGGGACTGGGGCCGCAGCTCGCCGCCGCGTTGACGATGAAGGCGGCCAGCACGATGGCCAGTTGGTTGTAGGTGAGAAGACCCGAGGCGTTGGGCATCCAGCCGGTGGCCGGCCCCATGGCCACCACAATGGGCAGGAGCGCCGCCGCCAGAATCCGCCCGCAGGGCATGGGCATGATGGTCTCGATCTGGACGAAGAGGGCTATCATGCCCGCCACGCCCAGACCGACCCCGGCGACCTTGAACTCCGACAGCCAGACGAGCACCTGGCTCAGCGACTTGAACCCGCCCGAGACCACCAGCGAGCCGGCCATCAAAAACCCGGCCACCAGGGCGGTGATGGGGTGGAGGATGATCCCGGCGATGACCTGGCGGATGGAGAGCCGGGCGATGAGCATGATGACGACCGTGGCCACCAGGAGGGTGGTGGTGATCGGGGTCTTGCCGAAGAGCCCGAAGACCGCCCCTATGAGGGCCACCAGGAAGATGACCAGGGAGATGTAACCGACGAGGGGCGCCTTGAACTTCCGGGCGATGACCTCCTCGTCGTGCGTCTGGGCCAGGGTGGCGTCGGAGGTCGAAGCGGCGCCCAGGCTCTGGGCGAGCTGCCGGCCCTCTGTGAGCCGTATCTTCTCCTCCATGTCGAACCGGGTGACGAAGAGGCTGATGAAGAGCGCGGTGAAGGCGGTGCCGATCATTATCCCGAACTCCTGGGAGCTGGTCAGGAATCCGAGCTGCTGGAGGAAGCCCTCGCCGATCTGTCCGATGCCGCCGATCTGGCTGGGTCCGCAACTGGCCGCGGCGTTGACCGCCAGTGCCGTGACCAGGACCACCATCTGTTTCTTCGTGATCAGTCGCACGCCCTCGGGGCCGAGGGTGATGATGACGGGCAGGAGCGCCGCCGCCTGAATCCGCCCGCAGGGCATGGCGAAAATGGTGGAGAACTGGGCGATGAAGACCAGGGTGCCCGCCATGCCCAGGGGGGTGCCGCGCATCTTGTTGATGACGACGCGCAGCGCGGCGAAGCCCCCCGAGCCCTCCAAAGCACCGGCGACCAGGAAGCCGCCGGCCATGGCCATGATGGGCAGGAGGATGACGTTGGACCCCACCGCCGAGCCCAGGGAGAGCATCTCGTTGAGGGACCCGCCGTCCAGCCAGATCGCCAGGACGGTCAGGACGATGTTCACCAGCGCGCCGGCGACCAGCAGGGTCTGAAGCGGAAGCGGGATCAGCCTTCGTCCGCCCACCATGATCAGCGGACCCAGGACGGTGAAGACGAAAACGAGAAGGCTCAGGATGCCGACAATCTCGTGGGCCAAGAAAGCTCCAGCGCAGGTTGTTTAAGCCGCCCGGATGAGCTCTGCAATCGGTTAGGGTGTACCCCCGGGACCCGGAGCTATCAGCTTCTCGATGCGTTTGACCACATCGAGGGGATTGAAGGGCTTGGTCAGGTGCAGCGCGATGCCTATCTCCCGGCTGATTCTCTCGTAGAGCGGTCCCGAGTGACCCGTAATTATGGCGACGGGGGTCGAAGACAAAAGCTCGTCGGCCATCAGGTCGTGGTACAGTTTGTAGCCGTCTATGCCCGGCATGAGGAGGTCCAGGATGATGGCGTCGGGTCGCTCCCTCATCGCCGCGCTCAGGACGGTGGCGGGGTCGGAGAGGGAGATAGTGTCATGCCCCCGGCTCTTGAAGGCGAGCCCCAGCGTCTCGACGATGTGCCGCTCGTCGTCCACGATCATGATCCGGGCCATGCGGACTCCTCTCCGGCACATCACCGAACGCCCGTGCCCGCCTCATGGTTCACGGCTGGGCCGTCGGGACACCCTTGCGCTCGTCGAGTATGCGCTCCACCTGCTCGACCACCGCGTACGGTTTGAAGGGTTTGGTCAGATGCAGTTTGGCGCCTATTCCCTCGCTGATGCGTCGGTAAATCTCGTCGGGCTTCGCGGTGAGGACGATCACCGGGATGCGCGACACCCGGTCGTCCTCGCCCAGACGGTTGAGCACCTCGTAGCCGTCCATCCCGGGCATCATGACATCGAGGATGATGACGTCGGGTTTTTCCCGGTCGGCGAGGGGGACGCACAGCGTCGCGTCGGACACGCCCACGACCTGGTAACCCCGTTTCTCGAAGGCCAGACAGAGCGTTTCGACGATGTGCCGCTCGTCGTCCACGATCATTATCTTCGACATGGACCCTGCCCCATCCTTTACATTACGCAGGAGTGTTACTCGTTTCGCTTCGTTTACGGCTGCGCCGCGTCGCAGGTACGCCGGGGCGTTAACCGCTTCGCTTCGTTTCCAGGAGGCTTGGGCCCCGCTGGTTCAAGGGTTACGGTTGCACCGTCGCGTGGCCGGTTTAATTCCTACCGTACCGGTGCATAATACACCGCCACCCGTTCCCGCGCAACCCCTTAACACTCGCCCTTCCGGGCCGCGGCGTCGCCTTCCGTACTTCCCCGGCGCTCGTGGACCACGATGTTGCCCGGTTTGCCCTTGCCGAACTTCTTCAGTTCGGTGACGATGTCGGTAATCTCGGCGGTGTTGGCGAAGCGACGCTTCTCGCTCGACACCAGCACGACGGTCAGGGTGAGCGTTGCGGGATACCGCCGCAGGCAACCGGTGCGGTCCGTTATCTCGTAGTAATCCCGCTTCAGGTCGGTCTCGTCGAAGTAGTCACCCACGCCTTCGCCGAAGAGCTCGATGACCCGGTTCGCCAGCTTCTCCGCGTCCTGGTGATAGCAGAGCATCATGAAGTCGTCGCCGCCGATGTGACCGACGAAGTCCTTCGGTTTGCCCAGCACCCGGGTGGCCTGGACGAGGCAGTGCGTGAGGAGGCGGATGATGGAATCGCCGCGGGCGTAGCCGTAGTAGTCGTTGAAGCTTTTAAACCGGTCTATATCCGCGTAGAAGAGGGAGTAGGGTTTGCCGGAGCGGATGACCTCCTTGAGCCGGTGCTCTATCTCCAGGTTTCCCGGCAGGCCCGTCAGCGGGTTGCAGCCGAGCTGGTAGCGCGTGCGCGACAGGACCATCTTCGCCCGGGCCAGGAGCTCCCGCTGGGAGAAGGGCTTGGCGATGTAATCGTCTATGGAGTGCTCGACGCCCCGCTCGAGGTCTATGATGTCCTGCTTGGCCGTCAGTAGAATCACCGGGATGTGGGCGGTTTCGAAGTCCTTCTTCAGCTCGGAGCACACCTGGTAGCCGTCCATCCCCGGCATCATCACGTCCAGGACGATGAGCTCCGGGTTGAAGACCTTGACCTGCTCCAGGGCCTCCTCGCCCGAGGGGCAGGTCTTGACCGTGTAGTTATCGCCCTCGAATACGGTTTTGACTATCGAGCGGATGTCGGGGTCATCGTCAACGACCATCACCCGTGTGGACATGCTTCACCCTTTGAAAAACTGACGATTACGGCTGAGCAGGCGGTGATTCGCTAAAGCATTACTCGCTTCGTCTCGTTTTGCGCGAATGAGAGGGCCATTATAAAACTCCCTCCCGGATTTGCCAAGGCACTACTCGCTTCGCTTCGTTTCGCCGGGGCGTTACTCCGCTTCGCTTCGTTTCGTCAGCCCTCGCGGTAGAGACCCTTCTCCCCGATGTAACGGGCCACCGGGTCGGGGACGAGCCACCGTAAGCTGAGCCCCGCCGCGGCTCTTTGGCGCACCAGCGTCGAGGACACGCCGAAGGGGGGCATGGGGATCTCCGACGCCCGGGTCCCGGGGGGAAGCCTTTCGGGCGTGATTACGCTCCCGGGCCTTGGCGCGTAGGCGAAGCGGGCGAGCCGGACCAGCTCGTCCACCCGGTGCCAGGTGCCCAGATCGTTCAGGTTGTCGGCGCCCACCAGAATGACCGGTTCCCCCCCGAGCATCTCCCGGAATCGCAGGACCGTGTCCAGGGTGTAGGAGACGCCGCCCCGCCGGAGCTCGATGTCGTCGGTGAAGAAGGCCGGCTCCCCCTCGAGTGCCAGCCGGAGCATGGCGAGACGGTGGGATTCCGCGGCTTTCGGGGGGCGGTCGCGGTGGGGTCCCCGGGCGGCGGGGATGAAGTACACCCGGTCCAGGTCCAGCCGCTCGCGGGCGAAGGTCGCCAGGAGCAGGTGGCCCAGGTGCACCGGATCGTAGCTGCCGCCGAAGAGGGCGTATTTCCCGGGTGTGTCCATTCTTCGACCGCCGCGGGTGGAAAGGGACGAGCGGTAGGATTTTACCACAACGATGCCCCCCATCGCGGTAAACGTCGGGGGCCGCCCCGCAATGGGGGAAGGCGTGAAAAAACCGGCCGAAGCCGGTTTGCGCTTGAGTGATCCGCCCCGTCTAGCCGCCGTCCGGGTTCCCGGCGAGAGGGCCCATCGTGTTCAAGCTCTCGCGGGCGTCCGCGGCGTACTCGTCGTCCGGGTACTCCTCCAGAATCCGCTCGAAATCGCTCCGGGCATCGTCCGCGTAACCCAGCTCCAGGAGTGCCTCCCCGCGGCGCCACAGGTTCTGCGGCGCGTACGCGGAGTCGGGGTAGGCGCCCAGGAGCATGTCGGTGTAGAGAATCACGGACCGCGGGTGATCCATCCGGCGGTACACGTATACGATGTAGTCCAGCTTGCGGGCCTCCAGCTCCTCGGCCTCCCGGATCGCATCCTCTATCTGGGGGATCAGCTCCGATCCGGGAAAGAGCTTGAGCGTGCGGCGGTATTCGCCGATGGCCGCCTTGATGAGCTCCGTGTCACGCTGGTAGTCGGGCGCGCGCTTGAAGTAGCACCGTCCGATGTTGTAGCGGGCGTTGTCGGTGTAGGACGAGTTGGGGTAGCTGGAGGCCATGTCCTCGAGAATCGCCTGCGCCTCCAGGTACAGCCCCTCTCCGTAGTATGCCATGCCCAGGTAGAACTGGGATTCGCCGGCGTACGTAGAGGAGGGGTAAACTATCAACACGTTCTCGAAGCACCCCCGCGCCGCTTCCCATTCCTCTTTATCGTAGTAGCCCTTTCCCAGCTCGAACCACTTCACGGCGGTGAGCGAGTAGAGATCCGGCAGCTCTACGGCGCAGCCGCAAAGCAATAGTGCGATGACCGGGACGATGAGTGCCGCCTTCAACGTTTACTTCTTCTCCTCAGTCTTCTTTTCGCCTGGGCGTAACTCGCTTCGCTTCGTTTTCAAAAAGGACATGTAGAGCTCCGCCTCGCGGCTGGTTCCCTTGGAGAGCTCACGGGCCTTCTGGAGGTGCCCCTTGGCGGTGTCGTAGGCTCCCTGTTGGAAATGCACCAGGCCGAGCTCGAGCTGACCGTTCTGGTAGTTGGGGTTGATGGTGATGGCCCTCTCCAGGACCTCCTCGGCCTCGGACAGCCGTCCGCCCCGGCGGAGGATTTTACCCCGAAAGACCAGCAGGTCAACAAAGGACGGCGCCAGCTCCACCGCCTCGTTGATCAACCTCTCGGCCTGCTCGATGCGGCCCATCTCCAGCTCGAGGGCGGCCAGCTCGCGGTAGCCTTCGGCCAGACGGGCCTTGATGGCGGGGCTGAGCTCGTCGGACCGGATCTTCGTCGAGGCGAGCATGGCGGTGAGCTCGGCGTCGGCCTCCTTGTACTTGCCCAGGTCGGAGAGGGTGATCAGGAGGTTGAGCCGCGCCTCCTCGTAGGCCGGGTTCAGCTCCAGAGCCTTCTGGTAGTAGCTCACGGCGACCTTGTAGTCGGAACGCATCGAGTTGCAGAGACCCATCAGGTTGTATACGTCGGGGTACTCCTTGCCCTCCCCGACCGCCATCCGCAGCTCGTTGAGCGCCTCGGCGTACATGCCCCGCTCGAAGAGGTGGCGGGCGTTGGCGACCCTGTTATGTTCCGGAGACACCGCTACCCCCTTGGGTGGTGTTTTTCCGCCAGTATAGTCACCCCCCCGGTTCGGAGTCAACCTGGGCCGTCCTTGAGGATACGGCTCCGGGGGGATTTTCGTTTCGCCGGGGCGTTACCCGGTTCGCCGGGGGCGTAGCTCGCTTCGCTCGGTTCGCTTCGGGGGAGCGGGGCGAAGGCCGGGCGCAGCGGCATGAGGAGGGAGTAGGCCAGGAGGATTCCGGCGATGGCCGCCGCGGCCCACCCCCAATCCTTCAGGCCGGCCAGTGAGTTGTACGCCAGGGGGTACACGCTCGCCGCGGTGATGAAAAGCCCCGCCGAGGCCCCGAGCCAGCGTCCCCATCCCTTCACGAGGACCAGGCCCGCCCCGGCGAGACACAAATTCAGGCTCCACAGGCCGTACATCGCGTAGAGCCAGGTCGAGAGCTCCAGGGGCGGACGGTCGAACCAGGCCAGTTCGGGCAGGAAGGTGAGGGAAAGGGCGGTCACTATACCGCCGCCCAGGCAGAGCGCCCCGAGTATCCGGATGAGCACCCTCCCGGCCCGCCAGGGGTAGGGGAGGATGTCCTCCGGTCGGATGACGTTGGGCATCAGCGACCCCCGCCGACCAGCTCCCGGATTTTAGCGAAGACCAGGGGGAGTTTTTGGGGGAAAACTCCGCCGCCCTGGGCGAAGTCGGGCCTTCCGCCGCCCTGCCCGCCCAGAATCGGCGCCAGCCCGCCCATCAATTTCCCCGCGTGGAGCCCTTTTTCCACCAGGTCCCCGGTGACGCCGCAGGCGAGGACCGCCTTCTCCCCGTCCCGCGTGGCCAACAGGATGACCGCCGAGCCCAGCTCTTCCTTCAGGCGGTCCACCGTGCCGCGCAGTGCCTTGGCGCCCACGCCGGGGAGCTCGGCGGCGAGCAGCTTTACTCCGTCAATCTCTTCCGCCTCGTCGGCCAGATTCCGGCTCCCGCCCGAGGCCAGGCGCTCCTCCAGCCCGAGAATCTTCCGGTCGGCATTTTTGCGGTCCTCCAGCAGGGTCTCGACGCGCCCGGGGAGCTCCGCCGGCGGGACCTTGACCAGGGACGCCGCCCGGTTCAGGAGGCCCTCGCGCCGGTTCACGTGCTCCACCGCCGCCATGCCGCACACCGCCTCGATGCGCCGGATGCCGGCCGCCAGCGCGCCCTCCTGCACGACGTACAGGCTCCCAATCTCCCCCGTCGCCCTGACGTGCGTCCCGCCGCATAGCTCCTTCGAGTAGTCTCCGGTCTCCACCAGCCGGACATCGCCGGAGTACTTCTCGCCGAAAAGCATCATCGCCCCGAGGCGCCCGGCTTCCTCCAAAGTTACTATCCGCCAGCGCACGGGGTCGTTCAGCAGAATCTTTTCGTTGACCAGCCGCGTGATTTCCGCCAGCTCGTTTTCCGTAACGGCCCGGGGGTGGTTCAGGTCGAAGCGGAAGTTTTTCGGCCCGACCCAGGAGCCGGCCTGGACGGCGTGCTCGCCCAGAACCTTGCGCAGCGCCCAGTGAAGGACGTGCGTCGCCGTGTGGTGGGCCTGGATGCGCCGCCGGCGGGATTCGTCCACCGACGCCCGGACGGTTTCCCCGACGCGAAAAGGGCCGTTTTTGACTGTGCCGACGTGCAGGTGAGCCCGGCCGGCCTTCCGGGTGTCCGTGACCGTGAAGACGCCGCCCCTGTCGGTCGTGAGCTCGCCCGTGTCGCCGACCTGCCCGCCCGATTCGGCGTAGAAGGGCGTCTCGTCCAGGACCATCGTACCCTCCGCGCCCGTCTCCAGGGTGTCCACCGACCCGTGCGCGGCGTCGAAGAGCGCGACGACCCGGGATTCCAATTCCAGCGCGTCGTAGCCGCGGAAAACGGTTTCCAGGCCGGTCACCGTAGGCCCCCCGTCGCCGGAGTGGAAGCGGGCCGACGCCCGCGAGGTCTCCCGGGCCGCCTCCAATTCACGCTCGAAGCCCTCCAGGTCTACCGAGAGCCCCCGCTCCTCGGCCATCACCGCCGTCAGGTCCACCGGGAAGCCGAAGGTGTCATAGAGCCTGAAGGCGTCGCGCCCGGAGACGATTTTCCCGGTGAGGTCTTTGACGATGCTCCCAAAAACCTCCATCCCGGCGGCCAGGGTGCCGAGGAAGCGCTCCTCCTCGCGGCAGAGTGCCTCCTTCGTCCGCTCGGCCCGTAGGAGGATGTCGGGGTAGCTCGACCCGAGGACGTCGTTGACCGGGTCCACCAGCCGGTAGACGAAGGGCTCCTCGACGCCCAGCTCGAAGCCCAGCCTGCCGGCCCGCCGCAGGAGCCTCCGCAGGGCGTACCCCCGCCCCGTGTTCGAGGGGAAGACCCCCTCGGCGAGCGTCACGGTGAGCGCCCGGGCGTGGTCGGCCACGGCCCAGAGTTTTGGGCGGACGGCCGGGTCGTCGGGGTCGCGGCCCACGATGATCGCCGCCGCCTCGATGATCGGTCGGAAGAGGTCGGTATCGTAGTCGCTGGCCTTTCCTTGAAGGATGGCCGTCAGACGGTCAACGCCCAGGCCGGTGTCTATCCCCCGGTTTTTCAACCGGGCCAGGGTGCCGTCGGGCTGCATGTCGAACTGGGGGAAGACCAGGTTCCAGAACTCCACGAAGCGGTCGCACTCGCACCCCGGGCGGCATTCGGAGCGTCCGCAGCCTTGCTCGGGGCCGTTGTCCCAGTAGAGTTCCGAGGACGGGCCGCAGGCGCCGGTTTTCCCCGCCGGGCCCCAGAAATTGTCCTCGGCGCCCAGCCGGATCACGTGCTCCGCCGGTATACCGATGACTTCCCGCCAGAGCCGGTGCGCCTCGTCGTCGTCGGTGAAGACCGCGGCGTGGATGCGCGCCGGGTCCATCCCGTAGACCTCCGTCGAGAGCTCCCAGGCCCAGCGGACGGCCTCCTCCTTGAAGTAGTCGCCGAAGGAGAAGTTGCCCAGCATCTCGAAGAATGTGTGGTGGCGCCGTGTCCGGCCCACGTTCTCCAGGTCGGTCAGCCGGAAGCACTTCTGCAGGGAGCAGGCCCGGGCCGGCGAGAAAGGCACCGGCAGCGTCCCGGCCCAGTACGGCTTGAACTGGACCATCCCCGCCGAGTTGAAGAGCAGACTGGGGTCGTCCCGGGGCACCAGCGGCGCCGAGGGGACCTCGGTGTGCCCGCGTTGGACGAAGAAGTCCAGATAGGTGCGCTTTATCTCGTGGCTGGTCGGCATTTTTACCCGTTCGATGGGGGTGCGCGTCAACGGGGCGATTATAACAGGCCACCGACGGGGGGCCAAGCGTCCACGGTCGGGTCGGTCGAATCAGGGCACCGGCCAGAAGGCGAAGAGTGGTATTAGCTCCGCCGTGACCGCCTGCTCCTCCCGCTCCGGGTCGTTGGAAAAGCAGGTGAGCTCCACGGTCTCCACCACGCCGTCCACGGGGATGCGCTCGGTGCTCCCCCGCAACTCGTAGGGGCTCTCGTGGGGCTCCAGCTCGAACCAGGTATCCCAGGTTACCGTGTCCCCCGGTGTGGTCTCCCCGCCCTCGTCGTAACCGCCGACGACCAAAAATCCGTCGAGGGGCAGCGGCCGACCCAGGTCCACGGTGACGACTTTCCCCTGCCACGCGGTTTGGAGGTCGCCGTCGAACAGCCGTTCGGCACCGGGGGGATCGGTGGAGATAATCGGGGTCAGCTTCCCCGTGGCCAGGTCCAGCTCCTGCCACCGGGCCAGTCCCCAGGGCGGGAAACCCGGGTGGCAGCCCCAGGGCATGGTCCAGGAGGCCGGTGCGGCAACCATCTCCTCGGCCAGAACGACCGTCCGCCCGTCCCGTCCGGCGACGGGGAGGATCCACCCGACCTCGCCCAGCACCTCGGTCACCGTGTCGGTCACCAGATTCCAGCGCAGGAGCGGCTGCAGGTCGAGGAACTCGTCCGAGGCCGGGGAGTGGGGGTGGAAGTTCAGGTAGAGGGACTCCCCGTCGTCGGACCACTCGAGCAGGTGGACGCTGACCCGGATCTGGTTCGTCTCCACGGGGAAGGTCCGCTCCTGGAGGACCTCGCACTCCCGCCCCAGGCCGTAGACGGTTACGTCCACCCGGTGCTCGTCGCCGCCGACGGCCACGGCGAGCCGGTCCCCCTCCGGCGACAGGGCGAAGTCCGAGTAGTACGAAGGGACGGTCAGTTCATACATGTCCACGAAGAAGCCCATGTCGGCGTCGTCCAGGTGCATGCGCCGGATACGCAGATCGGTCGGGTCCGTCTCGTCCCCCCGTCGGCCGAAGTAGATGTAGCCGTCGAGGCATCCCAGGAGAAGGCCGTACTCGTCCATCGCCAGCTCGAAGGTCCGGCCGTGCCGCTCCAGGACGGCGGCGTCGGTCCACGGCATCCATTGGAGCTCGTAACCCTCGCCGACGATTTCGATGCCCGGCTCGTAGAGTTCCGACCAGACGTACCGGGGCCGGTCGAGCTCGGCGGAGGTGAGCGATGCCGCCAACACCATGATAAATAGAAGCTTGTGGGTGAGCATATCAATCCCTTTAAAAGAAGCGACCGATGAGATACCACCAGGCGCCGGTGGCGAACATGACGAGATTCACGACCAACAGCGCGCCGCCCACGATGTGGCAGACCCGCCACAGCTTCCAACGCTTCTCGACGATGAGCACCTTGGCGGCGCAGAGCGCCAGCCCGACGAAGCCGACCACCGAGTGCAGCACCACCCGGTCCGTGTTGCCGCGGATGCCGTGGGCCGCGAGGCAGATGACGGTCAACAGGAGGTAGAGGGCCAGGGTCGTCCAGCCGAAGATTCTATGCCTGCGGCGCAGTTTCGCGCCCTTATCCGGGTCCCGCCTGGTCGCCGGGCGGGAGGAGTAGATGAGGACGTACGCGGTGAGCGCCGCCAGGAGGGTCAGGACGGTCAGGCAGCTCTTGAGGAGCCACAGGGGCGAGGCGGTCACCGGGGGCTGCGGGACCTCGCGCCCCGCCTCGACCCACCCCGCGAGACTGTGGCCGTGGGCCGCGTAGTAGAGGCCGCGCTCGTTGCGCGGGCCGCCGCCCCTGGGATCGAGGTGGCAGTAAACGCAGTCCTTGCGCTCCCGGTCCGCGTACTCGGGCCGGGCGGAGGCGCAGACGACGATAAAGAGAACCGCGAGTAAGGTGATCTTTTTCATGGCGAGGCGTGGGTGAAGACGCCGAAACCGCCCCAGTACGCCGGGCTGGCAAAATTCTCCCGAGTCGAGAGCTGGGCCAGCCGGAGCGCTTCGGCGGGCGGGAGCCCGTCGGCGAGGCCCAGGAAGAGGTTGCGGACGGTGATGGCGGTGGCGATGTCCGAAGTACGCCAGAAGGTGGCGGCCACGGCGTCCGCCCCGGCGAAGAGAAAGGCCCGCGCCAGAGAAAGGAACTCCAGACCGTCGGCCCCCTCGGGCACCGCCGTCTCGCAGGCCGAGAGGACCGCAAGCTCGCATTCCAGGGGCAGGGCGAGAATCTCCCTCACGGTGAGCAGGCCGTCATCGTTCGCGGGTGTCGCACCGTCCTCCCCCTCCGCCGGAGTCAGCAAAAGGGCGGATGAGAGCGGGTCGCCCGGCACGAGCCGGGTGTGGGTGGCCAGGTGCAGCCGACGGGCCCGACCGGCCAGCTCGTCGTAGCGGCTCTCCAGGGCGGCCTGGCCGGTGAACGGGGCCGGTCCGCCGGGGAACAGGCCGGCGATGCTCTCCGCTTCCTTCTCGGCGAAGGGAAGGTCGTCCCGGGGGTTTCCCGTGGTCGGGTTGGCGAAGCTGACCAGCGGCAGCTCGCCGTAGGCGTCGTTTACGGGCGAGAGCCAGGCGGTGAAGCTCGGGGCGTAGGCCAGCGAGAAGCGGTCCAGCAGGCAGCCGCTCCCGAAGGGCAGGACGGCGAAGGGCACGTAGGCGAGCTCGCCGTCGGGGATGATCAACAGCTCGTCCACGTCCGCCGCGTCGAGCACGTCGGCCCAGGGACCGATGACCTCGGCGGCCAGGGCGGCTGCGAGCTCGTCGAAACGGGTCTGGTCGCCGCGGGAGGTGAAGAGGGTGGTCAGCTCCCGGGCGGAGCTCCGGGCGGCCTGTGCCGGCCTCTCGACGA
Organism: bacterium; assembly: GCA_035528375.1. Taxonomy (NCBI): domain Bacteria; species bacterium. The sequence continues at coordinate 29,231 of DATKYS010000058.1, read as the reverse complement.
CCCTGACCCCGTCGCCGTCCACCAGCCAGCTCCAGAGGCGGTCACCGTCCAGGTGATAGACCAGGGCTACCCGACGGTCGCCGACGCCCCGGATGATTTCCTCCGCCGTCGCCGTTTTCCCGACGACCCCGGCGAAGGCGGGCCGGCGCTCGATTATCTCCCCGACCAGCCTTTCCTCTTCCGCCAGCGCCCCGGCCGGCCCCGCGTCGCTCTCCGCCCCGAGGAGGAGGGAAATCTGCCGGGACAGCTCGGTATACCGGGCCAGGGCCCGCCCGAGCTCCGGGTCTTGCCAGGGGATGTCCGCCGCCAACAGGGTCCGTTCGCCGACGACGGAGCGGCAGATTTCCTCCAGCTCGAGGCTCCGGTCGTAATCCCCGGTCTCGAGGGCGAGCCCGATGCCGTGGGTGAAGAGCTGCTTGGGCCCGACGAAGATGCCCTGATGGGCGGCGGCGAGTGGCGATTCGGGCGCGGCCTGCCGCACGATGTCCAGGGCCAGATTGAACTCGGCCAGCGCCGTCGGACGGTCTCCCCCGTGGGCGGCCAGACGGCTGAGCTGGTGGTGGATCCGCCAGAGGAGGTCGGGCCGCCCGGTGACGACCGCCCCCCTCCGGGCCCGATTCAGGCAGTCGGCCGCCTTCGCGGGGTCGTCGGGGAGGACCAGGCGAGCCACGTCGCAGTAGCCCAAAATCGTCCTCGGGTTCGTCAGGTCCGCATCCGCCAGGTAGCGCTCGTGGAAGGCGACGGCCTCGGCGGTCTTCCCCTCGAGCTCGGCGACGGCGGCCAGGTGCCGCAGGTCGTTCGACACTCCCTGGGAGTAGCCTATCCGCTGGTCCTCGGCCAGTGCCTCCTCGAAGTGGACGCGGGCGATGCCCAGGCGGCCGCTGAGACGGTACACGAGCCCCAGATTGGAGTGGGCGGCGGCCGTTTCCTGGGCGTCGCCGGAGGCTACGGCCCTCTCCAGGGCGGTCGTCGCCGCGGTGAGCGCCTCGTCGGTCCGGCGCATCCCCAAGAGCGACAGCGCCTCGCTGCCCAGGAAACGGGCGATGAGGCCGGGCGGCCCGTCCTCCCCCAGCTCCGCGAGAACCTTTCGGCTTATCTCCAGGGATTCCTTGAAGGACCGGTCCTTCCAGTACGCCTTGGCCAGGCCGAAGAGGTTGTCCAGACGCGCCGTTGGAGCGTCGGGCTCGCCGGGGTACCTCTCCGCCTTGGCCAGGCCCTCGGTGTGGTACGCCCTGGCGGCGGAGACGTCGCCCTTCTCCGTGGCGATGAAGCCCAGGAGCGCCAGGGCCCTCGCCTCACCCACCGGGTCGCCCAGGGAGGCGAAGGTCAGCCGGCTGAGCTCGGCGTAGCCCTCGGCCCGCTCCTGATCGTCCAGGTTGGCCTGGTAGAGGTTCCCCAGCTCGAGCGTTACCTGGGCCCGCGTCGCCTCGCGCTCGACCCCCACGGCCAGGTCGGCGGCCAGGTCGTACTCCTCCGCCGCATTCTCGAAGCGGTACAGGCGCACCAGCAGGCGGGCGCGGTCGAGGTGGCCGGAGAGGTAGGGGTCGGTCAGGGCGGCGACCTCGGGCCCGCCCAACTCGCCCAGGGCGCTCAGGTAATCGTCGTTGGCCTCCAGCGCCGCGTCCAGGTCGCCGGCCTCCGCCTTCAGGGCGCTCAGACGCCGGTAGGCCTTGGCGCGGGAGACCGGGTCACCGGCGGCCTCCAGGAGCTTCACCTGGTACTCCAGCGCCAGATTCAGCTTCCCCGAATCGCGCGCGGCGCTGACGGCGGCTCCCCAGAGCTGCAGCTTCTTCTCGTCGTCACCCAGGCGCTCCGCCATCCCCGCGGCCTTGAGGAACTGGTACAGGGCGGTCTCGAAATCCCCCTCCCCCTGGTAGGCCAGGGCCGAGCGGACCGTGTTCGAGAACTGCTCCTCGGCGAAGGTACGCGCCTCGGCGTCGGAGAACCCGGCGAACCCCAGGAGCATCGCCCCGGCCCAGTCCGTCGCGGATGGGTACTTCTCCCGCACCTCGAGCTGGGCCAGACGTACCGCCTCGGCCGGCGGCTCGCTCAACCGCCGGCGCGCGAAGGCATCCGCGAAGAGGTTCCGCGCCCCGTCGGCGGCCGTGTTGGGGGAGAAGATGAGGCTGGGCACCCCGGCGTAGGTGAAGCATCGGCAAAGGACGGCCAGACCGCTCCCGAGGCCGGGACCCAGCTCGATCCGGTTTCCGGTGTCGTTGAGGCTCACGACGTTGATGTCGAGGGTGTTGCCCAACAGGGCGTTGAAGTTCAGGAGCCCCTGGTCCCGGCGGGCGAGGCGGCCGGATTGTGCCTCGGAGAGGCGGAAACCGAAGGAGAGCGGATCGCCGCCCGAGAACTCGAGGGGCACCGTCATGTCCAAGTGGCCCTTCGAGGTGATGGATTCCACCAGTTCCGACTCGGTGATGTCGGAGGGGGCCAGGTCGCCGGAAACCTCCGCGCTTCGCTCCCGGGCGGCCTGGCGGGCCGAATCCGGAACGCCGACCCGGCCCACGAAGAACATCGGTTTCGAGTAGCTCGCGTTCCGGGCCTCGTAGCAGTAGGTCAGTTCGGAGAAGGAGGCCACGACCGCCACCGGCGTCGTCTCGACGAGGGGCCGGCCGTCCCCCGCGGGAAGGGCGGGCCAGGGAACGCGCCAGAGCACGCCGTCCGGCGCGATGTAAACGGTCCGGGCCCCGCCTATCTCTCCCGCGTACGGGGAGAAGAGGAAGTGCCCCAGCTCGTCGAGGGCGCTTGCGTCCCCGGCGTCCGCCCGGTCCACCAGCTCCCGGGCCGTCGCCCGGCTCAGCCCGATCCGCGACTGCCGCACGCCGTCGGAGTCCAGGAGCCAGGCGTAGAGGCCGTCGCCGGCGAAGAAGTAGGTGAGTAAAATCTCGCCCCCGCGCAGCACCTCTTCAGCCTCCGTGAGCCCGGTGGGATAAACCCCCACCAGGGCCGTCAGGATGGGTTTCCGACCGTGCTGCTCCTCGACTATCTCACGGTAGTGGAGCCGCTCGTCCACCAGTTGCCGCCGCAGCTCATCGAGCTCCCCGGTAACCGCGGGGTCCGCGGAGAGGCTTTCGGCGGAGATGCGGTCGCTGAGGTCGGAAATCCGCTCCTGGGTGAAGAGCTCGTCGCCCAGGAACAGCTTGTCCATCTCGCTGGCCAGCTCGAGCTCCCGGTCGGCGAAGATACTTGCCAGGTACGCCTGCTGTTCGCGGTCAACCAGGCGGAGCGCGTCCTCGACGGCCCCCGCGTCGGCCGACAGGACCACCATCTTCTCGTAGAGGTCGCGGATCTCGGCGAAGGTCACCGAGAGGGGCACGGTTTGGGTTTTCTGGCCGATTTCCCGCTCCACCGTTTCCAGGGCCTGTTCCAGGTAAACCTTGGCCCGGCCGGGTTCCCCGCGCGAGATGTAGAGCTCGGCCAGGGAACGGCTCGCCCGCCAGGACAGCCGGTCCAGGGCGAAGAGGTTCGCCCGGTCCCGCGCCCGCTGCAGGAGGTTCTCCGCCTCGGCGAAGCCGAGCCGCACCAGCGCCACCCCCCGGTTGTGCTCACAGGCCACCGCACCGGCGGCGTCCCCCAGGGTTTCGTAGGCGCTCTGAGCGGTGAAGAAGGCGGCTTCGGCCTTTCTTATGCGTTCGTACCGCTCGACCGGGGTCTCGTCGTCGCCCGCGAGGTACAGACGGAGGAGCCCGCGGGCGTTGGCGATGCGCGCCCCGAGCTTCGGGTCCGCCACGCTGTAAAGTTTGGGGGCGTACTCCTCGAGCGCCCTCTGGACCTCGGCGGCGATGCCGTGGAGGTCGCCCGTCGCTCCGTCCGTCCCCCAATCGGGGAACAGCTCCTCGACGGGTGTCCCCTCCATGCGCACCCGGTCGGCGATGTTCATGGCGATTTCCGCCAGGTTGGAGAGTGCCACGAGCGCGCCCCGGTACGCGCCGCCCGCGAGGCACGCCTTCATGGAGGCGAGGTAGTTCTTCGCCGCTTCGGCCAGGTCGCCCAGCTTGTAGGAGAGGTAACCGATCCGGTTGAAGATTCTCCCCCTCTCGGCGGAGGCCACCTCCTCGTTCTTCTCGCCGGAGGTCTCCTCGAAGAGGGCCAGGCGCTCTTCGTAGCAGGCGATGGCCGCGCGGTAGTCCCCCCGGCGGGAATGGCACTTGGCCGCGAAGGTGTAGATGAGCTCCTTCTCGCCGGCGAGGTCGAACCCCCTGGCCGCCTCCGAGGAATCGCCCACCAGGCCCGCGCTGAAGGAGAAGTCCAACAGACCGCTGCCGGCGGTCGAGTACCGGGCCCGGCCGAGCTGCTCCAGGACGTCGAGCGTCTGCTGGAAGTAGTCGAGGGCGTCGGCGTAGAGCTGGAGGAAGTAGTAGCAGATGCCGATGTTTCGAAGAGCGTAGGAGCGCTTGGCGCGGGCGGCCAGGGCCCTCTCGGCGGCGCGGGTGCGGTCGCCGATGTCCGGCAGATCGGCGGCGGCGGCCTCCTCCCTCTGGGCCACCCGGCCGTAAAGGTCGGCGGATTGGATGAAGCAAGTCAGCGCCTTGTCGTAGGCTTCCTGTTCGAAATAGACCAGGGCCTGGCCGTCGGTGCACATGAGGACGCCCACGTCGTTGCCCATCTCGGCGAAGATGTCCCGGGCGGTCCCGTAGTGCCGGACCGCCTCGGGGTAGTTCTCGGTGTGGCGGGCGCAGCGGCCGGCGTTGAAGTGGTAGCGCGCTTCCACCTCCGCCCCGCGGGGCTCGGTCATCAGCTCCTCGCGCCTCTGGTAGTGCTCGTAGGCCGGGCCGAAGTTGTACAACAGGTAGCTGGCGTTGCCGAGGAGCAGCTCGATGTCGGCCTCGAAGTCCGGGTACTCCGCCTCGTCGTTCTGGGCGCGGGCGAGGCTCAGGTAATCCAGCGCATGCTCCAGAAGATCGCCGGCCTCCTGCTCGTTGTCATCCCCCCTCTCCCTGACGGCGCGTTCGAGCTCGATCCAGCCCAGGGTGAACCAGGCGGCCGGAAAAACGAAGCGGAGGTTCACCGCCCGGTGGAGCTCGTCCTCCGCCTCGTACAGCTCCCCGTAGTTGATCCCGCTCCCCGGGCCGGTGGAGGGGTAGGTCAGGGCCAGCCCGAGGGCGTAACGGGCGATGGGGTCGTCGGGATGGTCCCGGAGGCGGTCCCGGTACTCCCGTACGATGTCGCCCCGCTTACCCATGTCCTCGCAGTAGAGTTTTACCAGGGCGTGGTGGACCCGGTCGTTGGAGTAATCGAAGTTCATGGCGCGGCGGATGAGCGCCTCGGCGCGCTGGAGGTCGTTGCGCTGCCGATAACCGTCCGCTTCCTCCAACAGGAGCCGGCGGAGGGTCTGGGAGGCGCGGATGGATTCCAACCCCCCCGAAAGCTCGCCGTAGGAACCCACGATGCGCTCGAGGGCCGTCGCGGCCTCCTCGGGGCGTCCGAGCTCCTTTTCCACTTCGGCTATCTTGAAAAGAACGCTCACCACGAGGAAACTCGCCCGCGGGTAACCCTTCAGCACCTCGCGGTAAGCGACCAGGGTCTCTTCCTCCTGGCCCATCCGCCTGAGCTCGTCGCCGATTTGGCCCTGGGCGTAGCCGGCCAGCTCGGGGTAGTCGGCGAAATCGCGGGTCATCTTCTCCAGGGCCACTATCCGCTCCACGTCCCGCATGTTGCCCACGGTGAGGTTCACCAGATCGCGCTGGGTCAGGTTCTGCCACCTCTTCTCGGCGGGGTAGTTCGTGAGGACGTAGAGGTAACGGTCCCGGGCCTCATCGTGGCGACCCATCCGCTCCAGGGAGCGGGCCGCCTTGAAGTCCGCCTCGGCGCGCAGACTGAAATCGGAGCCGATACGAGCGGCCGTGTCGTAGCTCTCCAGCGCCTCCCCCACCCTGCCCACCCGGTAGAGGACGTCCCCGGCCAGGACGAGGCTGCCGCAGGCGACCTCTGGAACGTACTCCACGGTTTCCGCCGCCAGGTCCCGCGCGCGGGCCAGGAGATCGGGGGTCAGCTCCTCCACCGTCCGGCCCTCGTCCACGTACCGGTAAGCCGCGGGAAGCTGGTCGAAGTAGATGGCCCCGAGCCACTCCTGCTGGAGCTTGGACAGCACGCTCGCCGCCCCGGCGGTGATGCCTCCCGGCCAGCGGCCGACCACTCCCGCGCGCTCGATCCCGGCCTGTCGGCTCCAGCCGAGGTTCTCCATGTCGGAGGCGAGCTCGAGCTGGGCCCGGGCGGCCAGGTCCTCCTGGCGGTAGTAGGTGTCCACGAAAAGGGTGAAGGCCAAAAGTCGGGCGATGGGGTCCTCGACGACTCCCCGCGCCAGACGCAGGGCGGTGGAGGGGTTTTTCGGCAGCTCGGGAAGCGCGAGCGGCATACTCCAGATGTCGCCGTTGGTGGAGCGGTCGGAGCTGAAGTAGACGAGAACGCCGTCTGTGTCGGCGAAGCCGTCCCAGTTGGCGCCCGTGGTGAGGCGGCGGTAGACCGCCTGCCCGGGTCTCAGACGGTCGGCCGCGGCGGCGCCGGGCAACCCGCCCTCGAGGATGCGCCGCAGCGGCTCCGCTTCCAAAAAGCAGAGCTGGGCGTTGTCCAGGGTGTCCACCACGCCGTCGGAGTTCGTGTCCAGGGCGAAGCGGGTGAAGAGGATACCCTCGGGTCTCCAACGCGGCCGGACCATGACCCCCGCCTCGGACACCAGGGTTCTCCGAACGCCGTCCGAGAGCCGCCTGGCCTCCAGGGTGCTGCCGCCCACTCCGGGGACGATGTAGCACAGCCAGGACCCGTCGGGGGAGAGGGTCGGGTTGGCGCCGCCCGCCTCGGTGATGCGCTGGAGCCCCTCGCCCGTCCGCTCCACCCGGTAGACGTTGGCCAGGTTCGGTGACGGTTCCCATTCGGCGTCCACCGCCCCGGGAGGGGGCCGGTAGTCGGCGGGCTCCGACCGGGTGAAGTAGATGTAGTTCTCGTCGGGTGTGGGTACGGGGGTCTCATCACGGCCCAGGTGGTTCGTCAGCCGCGTGGTGAAGCCCAGCTCGATGCTGTAGCAGTAAATCTCGCCCTCGGGGTCGTCGCGGGTGCTGGTGAAGTAGATTTTCGTTCCGTCGGGCGACCAGACCGGGTTGTAATCGTCGGCGGTGTTGGTCGTGAGCTGGGTGAGCCCGCGGCTCTCCAGGTCCATGAGCCAGATGTCCGAGTTCCCGCTCGAATCGGAGACGAAGGCGAGCCGGTTGTCCCCGCGGTTGACCGCCGGGGAAGACTCGAAGGAAAATTGGGTGGTGATTTGAACCGGCTCGGGCAGGGGGAACGTCTCGGGCTCCTCCGCCTCGGGGGCGTCACCTCGGGCGGCCGGCGCGAGGAGGGCCAGGAGAAATGCGCAGATGAGCGGATGGAGACGCGGCATGAAAGTACGGGTTACGGCTTGGCCGCCTCGGAACGCCGTCGCAGATACACGGTACGGGCTTTTCTCACCAGGATTATACACGCCGTCCGTCGCGTTGGGTAGCATTCGACGGGGCGGCGCCTTGCCAAAGGACCGCGGAGGTGCTACCATTTGAGTGAAGGAGGACGTTGTCCCGTAAGGCGATGCGTTTTCTTTAAGTCACTGTTCCACGCAGGTGGGCGAACACCCTGGGAGGTTGAGATGAAGCCAACGGTGGTGGTGCTCCTCTTCGTCGCCCTCGTCGCCTCGTTTTCGGCCGATTTTTCCGGGAAGAGGGGTTACGGTCGTTTCGGTTTCCGCGCCGCCTATCCCATCGCCCTCACCGAGCCCTACCCGCAATCGTTCGAGAACGTCGCGAGCCCTGAGTACTCGACCAGCGTCTACGCGGCCATGGAGGGCGGGGTCGGTTTCTCCGATTACCTGGAACTGACGATCGGGTTGAACTTCCACTTTGCCACCGCGGGGGCCTCCAACGACCTCGGCGAGGAGCTGCCGCATTACGACCTCACCATCGGCGAGGGATCAGTAGCGGTCGGCTTGAACGGCTACTTCATCAGGGGGAACATCCGACCCTACGGTCACGTGGACCTGGGCATTTCCTTCAACTACACCGACTTCGACAACGCGCCGGGCTACACCCGCTCCCTGGCCCCGGCCGTGGGGGTCGGCGTCGGCTGCCAGTTCGTCTTCGGCAAGGTTTTTTACCTGGAACCCTTCGTCCACTACCGCCTCCACGCCAGCGGCACCTACACCTTCAACGTTGACGAGCCGGGATTCGAACCGGTCGAGCATGATTTCCTGGCCACGCCGATGGTGCTGTGCACCGGTCTGGGGTTCGGGTTCCTCTTCTAGCAACCGGTCCCTCTCGATGGCGATCCTTAAGAGGTTGGGCAAGGGGCTTGTGCCCCTTGTCTCCATTGAATCTTGACCAAAGGAGTCGCCCTTTGTATCATGGGGGCCGCGACGACTGCGATGAACGATTCCGTAAACTCCGACCGCACCCCCCGCCTCACCATCGGCGTGCCCCGCGCCCTGGACTACTTCGTCTATTACCCCCTGGTGCGCGAGCTCCTCGACGGCCTCGGTTTCGAGATTAAGCTCAGCACGCCCACCAACCGCGCCGTCCTGGACGCCGGTACGATCTACACCGTCACCGACGCCTGCATCCCGATCAAGGTCTTCCACGGTCACGTGCACTCCCTCCTCGGCGGGTGCGACGCGATACACCTCCCCCGGCTGGTCAAGGTCAGGCGGCTGAAGCACCAGGGCCGGGCCTACCGCGAATCCTTCTGCCCGAAATTCATCGGTCTGCCCGACATCGTCCGGAACACGATGGGGCTGGAGACCGTGGAGCAGCTCGGTCCCGGGGCGCGGGCCCGCCGGTTGATCCGCCGCCGTCTCAGGCTCACCCAACCCCCGCCCCCCGACGGCGTACGCGAGCTGCCCATCGTCCGGCGCGGACAGCCCGACGCGAGCCTCCCTGAAGATAACCCCGTCCTCATTGACATCAACGTGGACCTCACCCGCCGCTTCGCCACCCTCTACCGCGTGGCGAACCAGCTCCGCCGCCTCAAGTACTTCAGCTACGTCCATCTCTACCGCGTTTACCGCAGGGCGCTGCGTTTCCAGCGTCGGTACGAAAAGCTGCTGGGGCTGGGTCTGGCGCCCGACGAGGCGCTGCGCGCCCTGGACAAAGATGGAGAGCCGCCTTCACCGCCCGTCGGCGGGAGGGGCGTTCTGGCCGTGGTCGGCTACCCCTACCTCCTCTTCGATCCCTACCTGGGGGCGGGGGTGGTCAAGCGATTCGCGGAGCGGGGCTACGACGTCTGGACCCCCTGGCGGCTCTGGCGGGACAAACGCTCCCTGGTCCTGGGCGCCCTCCACAAGGAGCGGCCCTTCTTCTGGTATTTCTCCAACATCGTCGCCGACGCGGCGCTCTACCTCATCCATTACGGGGCCACGGCGGAGCAGGCCGCCGGGGAGCGGCTGACTCGGCGGGGGTTCCTGGGTCAACTGCTGGCGAGGAGCCGGGGGAAGCGGGCGGGGGCGCCCACCGTGGGACTGGTGCACGTGACCAGCGCCACCTGCGGCCCCGACGCCTTCGTGGGCAAGACGCTGGAGATGGAGGCGAAGAAGGCGGGGGTTCCCCTGATGATCCTCCAGGTGGACGAGCAGTCGGGCGAGGCGGGCATCCTCACCCGCATCGAGGCGTTCTGCGATATGCTGGAACGGCGCGGGAGTGGTTCTACAGCGACGGGGGACGAAGTTGGGCTCGACTGACACCGACGGATTCGCCCGGGAGCTAGAGCGCTGCGTGGCCTGCGGGAAGTGCCGCGCCGTCTGCCCCGTCTTCGCCGCGGAGGGCTCCGAGGCCAGCTCGGCCCGGGGGAAGCTGAAGCTCCTGGCCGCCGCCGAGGCCGGGGAGCTGGCCTACGACGCCGACCTGGCGAAGCTCATTGCCGACTGCTTGGGTTGCCGGATGTGCGTGGAGAGCTGTCCCCAGGGGACGCGGGTGCAGGAGCTCGTCTTCGCCGCCCGGGAGCGCATCGCCGGTCGGCGGGGCCGCGGTTTTTTGAGCATTTTAATCCTGCGTTACATGCTCCCCCGGCGGGCACTCCTGGCGTCCGTCGCCTCGGCGGTGGGGCGCCTGCAGGCCCTGGGGGCCGGTTTTTTCGGCCCGTTCCGTCGGCGTTCCGGGGAAAACCTGTCGCCTTCCCAGCGCACCCAGCGCGCCCTGTCCGGCGTTTACCGCTTTCTACTACCCCTGGCCGGGCTCTCGCCCCGTCTCGTGCCGCCGACGCTGGCCCGCCGCCCCTTCGGTCTCGACCGCGGCGAGGTGCTCCACGACGCCGGTCCGGGAGCGCCCCGTTTCGGCTTCTTCGTGGGCTGCGCCGTGGACCTGGCTTACCCCGCCACCGGTGAGGCGGTGGTCGAGCTGGCCGAGGTTTTGGGTCTCACCCTCGTCGCCCCGAAGAACCAAGCGTGCTGCGGCCTGCCCGCCTGGGGAAACGGCGACCGCCGGACATCTGCGGCGCTCGTTGAGGCCAACGTCGCCGCCTTCGCCGGTCCTCCCCTCGACGGCGTCGTCACCGCATGCGCCTCCTGCGCCAGCTTCCTCCGCGGCCATTACACCGGCCCGCTCGCCGACACCCTGACCCTCGAGGAACTCCTCGTCAGCCGTCTGGACGACCTGTCCCTCGTACGCGACCCCTCGCTGCGGGTTACATACCACCAGCCGTGCCACCTGGCGCGTTATTTAAAGTTGGATCTGGCCGAGGGGATTCTGCGCCGGCTCGGGGATTACGTCGAACTGCCCGAGCGGGACGTATGCTGCGGGGGGGCGGGGAGCTACTTCGCCAAATTCCCCGAGACCGCGGCGCGGATCGGGGAGCGCAAGGTGGAAAACATCCTCTCCACCGGCGCCGGGGTCGTCGTCACCTCGTGCCCCGGCTGCGCGATGCAGATCGAGGCCGCGTTGACTCGGCGTGGAGCCGACCTCCGGGTGGCCCTGTTGGGGGAGCTGGTCGCCGAATCCCTCGCCCGCTCTACTTCACCACCCGGCAGACGAGGTAGCCGCCGCGCAGCGACAGGGTCCGGTCCCTGAATCGGTCCCCCAGCAGTTTTTCCGCGGGGAGCTCGCGCCGCAGCACCATCCAGAGATTCCCCCCCTCACGGAGCGCGCCCGCCGCGGCCCCGACGAATTTCCCGATCTGGCTGAGGGCGTGCCCCGACCGGTGGTGGAAGGGCGGGTTGCAGAGGACGGCGTCGTAGAGGCCGTTCAGTTCGTCGCCCGCCTCGGCGGCGATGACCTCCGCGTTTTGCAGGGGTATTACTCGCTTCGCTTCGTTTCGGAATCCCGCCAGGGTGGCTCTCGCACAGGCCAGGGCGAGGGCCGACGAGTCCAGGGCGGTGACTCTTCCCGCGCCTTTCACCGCCCCGTGCAGGGCGAGCACCCCGTTCCCGCAGCCCAGATCGAGGACCTTCTTCCCCTCCCACCGTTCCGGGAGGGACTCGAGCAGGGCCTCCGTTCCCCCGTCCAGGGCGCGCCAGGCGAAGACGCCGGGGAGGGAATGGACGACTCCCAGGTCGGGGACCTCGTACGCGGGCCGGGGTTCGGTGTCGGGAGGTTCGCCTCCCCGAGGTTCCGCGCAGCGCCACAGGCGGCAGTGGTAACGCGAGACCGCGCCGACTCGCCCGAAGCGCCCTTCGAGGTGCCGTCGGTAACCCTCGATCCCGCCCCCCTTCTCCCCGACGACGAGGAGCACCCCGTCCCGGTCCAGATGGTTCGCCGACCAGGCTATTCGCGCCCTGCCCCGCTCCCGGTCCCGATCCCCCCGGAGAGTGATGAGCGCGAACGGGCGGTCGGGCGGGAAGCACGCGTGGAGTGCCTCCCCGGGTGGCAGGTCACGGACAGCACCCAGCCCGTCCTCCACGACGACGAGCTCCCGGGATGGGCGTCTGAGGTCGGCCACCAGCTCGGCGGAGCCCAAATCCCAGGCCAGGGTCCTTTTGCCGGGGCTTAACTCGCTTCGCTTCGTTTCCCCGGGATCGCCCAGCTCTTCCACGAGAAGCTTTTCGGACGGTGTCAGCACGGGTTCCCTCCCACCCCATCTTAGCACAGGGACGGGCTTGGAAGGTTTTGGGGGATATGTTAGTATTCCCAATGTTCGCTTTGTAGTGAAATTTATTTCACGAGCACCGGTCTTTGGTGAAGACCTGAACCTACGGAGCAATCATGAGTCCACGCATTACCATGGATGAGCTGCACCCCTTCAAGGTGACCTACATCACCAACCCGACTCAGGATAAACTCCGACAGCTGGCCCTGGAGCACACCCCGGCGGTGATGAAGACCGCCTACGGAAGCCTGAACAAGATTACCTTCAACAAGGCCCGCAAGGCTCCGTACACCTACATCGTCGCCGTCGAGTCCGACGCCGGTCGCTACTCGGGGAAGACCATTGACCCCGAATCCGCCACCTGCCTGATCGAGAGCGTCGAGAAGTACGTCGAGGAGAAGGGGACACTGATTGACATACAGGGCTACGAAGGTCTCGGCCCGCGCGCCGTCGGCGTACAGTGGCTCTACACCCTGGACATAACGAACGTCGCCGCCATGCAGCAGATTCTGTCTTTCCCCCGGGAGATGGTGGAGACTGGTGAGCAGCTCGCCCGGCCCTTCAAGCCCTCTTTCCGCCTGGTCATGACGCCGGCTCTGGAGGCGAAGGGGATGCCCGGCGGCCAGGCCATGCTCGTGGACCTGGACAACTGGACCACCTACGTCATCGGGGCGGATTACTTCGGTGAGAGCAAGAAGGGCGCCCTGCGCATGCTCAACGAGTACACCTACCAGCGCGGCGGCCTGACCCTCCACGCCGGGGCCAAGGCGGTGACCATCGGCGGAAAGACCGTTACCATGGCCATCCTCGGCCTCTCCGGCACCGGGAAGACCACCACCACCTTCTCCAAGCAGGGCGAGCTGACCCAGCCCATCCAGGACGACATGGTGACCCTGTGGCCCGGGGGCGAGATATCCATCACCGAGAACGGCTGCTTCGCCAAAACCTACGGGCTGACCGAGGAGGCCGAGCCCGTCATCTACACCGGTACGGTGGACCCCACCTCCTGGACGGAGAACATCTACGTAAATCCCGAGGGCACCTTCGATTTCGGCAAACAGCGCCTGACCGTGGAGGAGGTCGAACGATACCGAGACATCCTCATCGCCACGAAGGCCCCCGTCGGGAACGTGGAGAAGTTCGTCCGCGGCGAGGTCCAAATAGACGAGGTGGTGGACCAGTACGACACCCCCGCCGACGGTTGGGATTTCCTCGTCTGGACGCAGAACGGCCGCTCGATCATCCCGATGAAGGCGATAAAGAACGCGGCCGACCTGCATAAAATCCCGCCCCTCAAGTACATGGGCATCCTCAACCGCGACGAGGGTCCCGACGCGGCCTACCCGGGTATCATCCGCTTCGTCAGCCCGGAACAGGCCGGCGGTTACTTCATGCTCGGCGAGACGACCAAGACCTCGGCGGCCGGCAAGGAGCGCGGCCGGACCCGCAGCCCATTCACCCAGCCCTTCTTCCCCCAGCAGAACGGGCTCCAGCCGAAGCGCTTCGCCGAGCTGGTGGCCACGATGCCCGGAGTGGTGTGCTGGGCCATGAACACGGGCTGGGTCGGCGGCGACGCCCTGGACGTCAAGGCCGGGAAGGCGCTGAAGGTGAAGATCCCCCATTCCTCCGCCATGCTCGAGGCCATGCTTTCGGGCGGAATCGTCTGGAAGAAGGACCCCGACTTCGGCTACGAGATTGTGGACGTGGACGACCCCGCCAACGCCGCGCTCCTGGCGAAGGTTCCCGTGGAGATATTAAATCCCGTCCTCTTCTTCTCCAAGGCCGGGCGGATGGACGAGTACCGGGCCTGGGTGGAGATGATGCTGCGGGAGCGGCGCGAGTTTTTGGTGAAGTACGACGTGGACCCCGTGATCGTCCGCGCCGTTTGCGCCGCTTACAGCTAGCTTTCGCATAATGAGACAAGGGGTTTAAACCCCTTGCCTTCAGGCGGCCGTCCCCGAGGGCGGCCGTTTTTTTGCCGGGAACCGGCGGCGGTCCGGCTTCGTTTCGATACCGACGGACCGACCGGAGACGACCGTCCCGAGGATGCCCCCGAAGGGGAGTAAGGCCCCGCCTTGCGGAGATAAATTTGCACAACACGTTGACTTTTAGGGGGTTCTTCTGTTATACTATACCCGTAAGTTAGCGGTTTAACCCTTTTTACCCTTTTGTGAACCGATTATGCAGGCCAACGGCTCCAGATTAGCCGTCCACCCGAACCACAGGGGGTTCCGTCGTCTCGTCGTCGGAACCTCGCTTTTGTGTCCGCCGGGGCGCTCGGCTCCCCGATCGGTCACAGTACGGCCTGCCTCGGTTCGCCCAGCTATAAAGCACGAGGTTTTGGTTGAAAAAAGAAATCTTGGTCAGCGTCTCCCCCCTCGAGACTCGGGTGGCCACGCTCGAGGACGAGGATTTGGTGGAGATAATGACCGAATCCGCCGATGCTCGTCACATCGTCGGGAACATATACAAAGGACGTGTTAGCGAGGTTCTCCCGGGACTGCAGGCGGCCTTCATTGACATCGGGCTCGATCGCAACGCCTTCCTCCACGCCGAAGATCTGGTCACCGACGCGCAGGACATCGGCGCCTTCCTGGACGAGGATTACGACAACCTGATTGACCACCGGCGGGGCCGTCGGCGCGAGGTTCCGCCCATCGAGAAGCTCCTCTCCCGGAGCCAGGAGATTCTCGTCCAGATAACCAAGGAGCCCATCGGGAAGAAGGGTCCCCGGGCCACCGCCAACATCACCATCGCCGGACGCTACCTGGTGCTGATGCCCTACGCCGATCACGTGGGCGTCAGCCGGAAAATAGCCTCGGCCTCCGAGCGCAACCGCCTGCGCAAACTGGTGAAGAACCTGCGCGCGGGCGACACCGGGTTCATCGTCCGCACCGTCGGCGAGGGCTCCTCCAAGACGGCCATCCGCGCCGAGATGGGCTACCTGAGCCGGCTCTCCCGGGAGATAGTCCGCAAGGCGAAAAAAACCGAAGCACCGGCCCTGGTCTACGACGACCTGGGGCTGGTGTTTTCCATCATCCGGGACGTCCTATCCGAAGAGGTGGACTCCCTCGTCATAGACGATCGGGAGCTCTACAACCGCATCCGGAACTTCGCCCGCCGCACCGCCCCGAAACTCTCCACCCGCATCGAACTCTACTCGGGCCGCTACCCCCTCCTCGAGGCCTACGGCGTCGAGCGTGAGCTGGAACGCATGCTCCAGCGGCGGATTTGGCTCAAGTGCGGCGGCTACATCGTCATAGAGCAGACCGAGGCGCTGACCTCCATAGACGTCAACACCGGCAAGAACGTCGGCAAAACGGACCTGGAGCGGACGGTCTTCGAGACCAACCTGGAGGCGGCGGTGGAGATACCCCGCCAGCTCCGCCTCCGGGACATCGGCGGCATCATCATCATAGATTTCATTGATATGGAGGTCCAGGGGCATCGCGACGAGGTGGTCAAGCGCCTCAGCCAGGCCCTGCAGAAGGACCGGTCAAAGACCCGCGTGCGGCGGATGAGCGACCTGGGGTTGGTCGAGATGACCCGGAAACGGGTCCGGCGCAGCGTCACGGCCCAGATGACCGGCCGATGCCCGTGCTGTGGGGGCACCGGGCTCGTGCTCTCCGATACGTCCCTGGCCCTGCACGTGGAGAACACCCTCCGGCGGGCGCTCTGCCAGGCCGGGGAATCCACCGTCCAGCTCGTCTGCAACCCCAACGTCGTACAGATTCTCAAGACCCGGCACCCCGCCGTCCTCGACCGTCTGCAGGAGGAGTTCGGACGGGAGATTTCCATGCAGGCGAATCCGCTCCAGCCCTTCGACGAGCTGACGGTCAAAGGGGTGGACGACGCGAAGAAGCCGCGGCGGTCGCGGGGCAGGCGCCGACATGTCCGGAAGAAGAGCTGACCGTGAGCCGTCCGCCGACCGCCGGCGTCATCCGTCTGCGCCCGCACCACCTGCTGTGCCTTGTGGCCTTTCAGGGCGAGGGGTACTCACCGGAGTTCGTGGAGAAGACGCGGGATCTCCAGCGCGCCCTCCTGGCTGACGGCACGGTGATCGAGCTGGTTCGCGGGCCGGACGACCTCTGCGACGGATGCCCGGAGATGAAGGAGGAGTGCGTTTCCCTCGCTCCGGATTCCGGCGTGGACGGGCTCGATCACGCCGCCTCCGCCCTTCTGGGAGTTTCCCCGGGGCGTCACCGGGCGGCGGATCTGCTCCAATCGCTGAAGGACGCCTATAGCGCCGAGCGGGGCTACGAGGTCTGCGGCGGTTGTTCATGGCTGCCCCGGATGGACTGCCCGCGGGTTATCGCAATCCGGCTGAGGGAGCTTTTCCCTGAAAAACCGACCCACGGCGGAGGACCCCGTGCGTAGAGGCGGCGACGAGAGAGGAGTGGCGCTGGCCATGGCGTTGATCGTCCTGGCGGTGCTCTCGACTTTCGCCGCGCTTCTTCTGGCCCTGGCGAACTACGAGATCGTTTCCGCCGAGGACGCGCGCCTGGCCGTCCAGTGTGAGGCGCTGGCCGAATCCGGCTGGAACCTGGTGTTCCGCGAGCTGGCCGCCACCCGCTTCGACGGCCGGTCCACCCACGCCCTGGACGCCGACGGCCGGCTGGTCGTCAACGAGGACACCCCCCTGGTCCCCCAGATCACCAGCCCGCTCACCGGCGAGGTGGTGGCGGTCATAGACGGTCCCGGCGCGAAGGAAAGTCTCGAACGGAACCTGGACGACGGGGCCTACGTCTGGCGCTGGTATCCCGGGGCCGGCTGGAGCTCACTCTCCAGCGCAGGGGTGCCGGAGGAGCTCCGGGTCATCGCCTACTACAACGACCCCGATCGGTTGAGCTTCACCATCCAGGTCGAGGCCACCCTCTACCCGACGGGGAATCCCATCACGCGGCGGCTGCGGGTCACCGGGCGCACCCAGCCCCTCGAACAGTACGTCCTCTTCTCGGCCTCGGAGCTCGCCCTGGCCGGCAGGGCGACCTGGTACGTGGACGGCGCGGTCCACGCCAACGGCGACCTCAGCCTCATGCCCGAGGGGACCAAAGTGCGTCTGGACGGCCAGGAGGTCACCTCGGCGGCCAAGCTCCTCCGCCTGCGCGACTCCTGGGGGCGGGAGGGGCTCCTGGGCGAGGTCCTGGTGGTCGTCCCCGATGAGAAGGAGGAGTCGGGCTTCCGCGAGGTGGAGTGGTTCACCGACCCCCCCTTCGATTCGGAGCACGTGGCGGAGAACGAGGGTTTTGCCTTCTACGACAACGACCCGACCAACGGCATCACCGGCTGCCAGGAGCTATTCGCGGGGGCGGTGCGCGACGGATTCATGGGCATCGGCAGCTTCCAGCCGCCGTTTTTGGCCGACATGGACTACCTCCGGCCCCAGGCCGCCTACGCCATCTTCACCGACGGCGCCGTGGTGACCTGCCTCGACGCCGACGGGGCGTACTACGCCGAGCCGCTGGCCGCGGTGGAGCGGAAGACCTTTCTCAATCCCGCGACGGGCGGGAACACGGACCTCCTGGAGCTGGACCTCGCCAGGCTGGCCGATCCCAACGGCGACGGCGATTTGAAAGATTCCCTCTGGCCCGCCAACGGCATCCTCTACGTGGGCGGCGACTGCCGCCTGAAGGGCGCGCGAGGCCTTCCCGCCGACCTGGCCCTTCTGTGTTCCGGCGACCTCTACCTCCAGGGCGACGTCAACGTCGAGGCGCCCCGCCTGCTGGAGCTCGTCGCCCCCCTGGGTAGAATCTGGCTCCTGTCGGAGAACTGGAAGGACGAAAACTCGGCACTCCCCGTCGAGCGGCGCGTGCCCACGCCCCTGCGCGTGGTGGCGGTTCTGGTGGACGGCCAGCCGGTTGTGTCCGAGGCGGGTTTCGCCGGCGGCGAGGGGACGGCTCCTCCGGCGGCCCTGCCGCTTTTAGAAGCCTGGGGGCCCGCGGCGGAAATCAACCTCGAAGGCGCCTGGATTCACCTCCGCACGGCCGTCATGGCCCCGCTCGGCTCACCGCCCAAGGAGGGTCAAATCGCCTGGCTCACCGCCGAGGCCTACACCCCGCCTTTCATCCGGCTGACCTACGACCGGCGGCTCGAATCGCAACGGCTGCCGTTCCCGCTCACCGGCGCGCGCATCACCGCCTGGCAGCGGGTGACGGAGTAAGCTCGGCTCCGCGGTGGCGAAGCGGTTTCCGTGCTCGACCAAGGGGAATAAGTTAAAGCTGATACCTCGGACATGAGGGGATACCATGCGTAAAAATGCCGTTATTTGCCTTCTGATAGCCTCCACCGCCCTGGCCGCGCCCAAGGTAAAAATCGCCTTCATGGGCATCGAGCCCAGCGGGGTGAGCGAGTCCGTGGCCTCCGGCGTTTCGGTCAGCTTCCTGAATGCGCTCATCAACACGCACCGCTTCGAGGTCGTCGAGCGGGAGCGCCTGGAGGCCCTGATGGAAGAGCAGGGGCTGGCGCTTTCCGGCTGCACGACGACGGAGTGCTTCGTTAAGGTGGGTCAACTGGCGGGCGCCCAGAAGGTGATCGTGGGACAAGTCGCGCAGGTGGGCGGGTCCTATGTCGTCAGCGTGAGGGTGGTGGATGTCTATTCGGGCCGGGTGGAGCAGTCGCTTGCCGAGAAATCGGGTAATTTGGAGGGCCTGTTGACGGTGGCTGATTCACTGGCCGTCCAGTTGTCCGGAACCATTTCGGTAGAGGGCACCGTGGTTTCGGTTTCGGGAAACACCATTAAAACCGATCTCGGAAGCCAGGAAGACATCAGCGTGAACGACATGGTGTACCTGGTGCGGTTGGGCGAAGAGTTTTATCACCCCGAGACCGGCATGTTCCTCGGCCGCGACGTCGAGGAACTGGGCGAGGCGAAAATCACCAAGGTGCTGGCCGATGAGCTCTCCGAGGCGGTCCTGGAGGGTGCGTTTTCGGTGGTCGTCGGGGACAAGGTGCGGCTTGTAAAACTGGTCAGTATATCGCCGGTTGCCGGTTCCTCCGGCGCGGGCCGCATCGCCTTTTTCTCCGACCGCGACGGGGACTATGAAATCTTCGTGATGGACGCCGACGGGCGCAACCAGACCAATTTGACCAACAACACCTGTCATGACTGTTTTCCCGCCTGGAGTCCCGACGGCCGCCGCATCGCCTTTACTTCTAGCCGCGACGGGGACAATGAGATCTTTGTGATGGACGCCGACGGGGGCAACCAGACCCAGTTGACCGACAACGACAGCGATGACTTCTGGCCCGCCTGGAGTCCGGACGGCCGCCGCATCGCCTTCTGCTCCGACCGCGACAGGGACGAAGAAATCTTCGTGATGGACGCTGACGGGAACAACCAGACCCAGTTGACCTTTAACGATGATTGGGACGAATATCCCGCCTGGAGTCCGGACGGCCGCCGCATCGCCTTTGCCTCCTACCGCGACGGGGACTATGAAATCTTCGTGATGGACGCCGACGGGCGCAACCAGACCCAGTTAACACATAACGAAATCAGCGACATGTATCCCGACTGGTGCCCGGTGGAGTAGGCCCCCCTCCCTAGCCCTCCCCCAGAGGGGGGAGGGGAAATAAGGTAGCCCTCACCCCCATCCCCTCTCCCACAGGGAGAGGGGGAAGAAATCAGGGGGGAGGGAACGTAAGGAGTCATGTGTCTGTACGTTTCGATAACCGCAAGGCCGACGAGCTCCGGCCCGTCAAGTTCACCCGCAACTACATCGAGCACGCCGAGGGCTCCGTCCTCGTCGAGTTCGGCGGCACCCGCGTGGTCTGCACCGCCACGGTGGAGCAGGGCGTCCCGACCTGGCTCAAGGGCGCGGGCAAAGGCTGGATAACCGCCGAGTACGCCATGCTCCCCCGTTCCACCGGTCAGCGGAGTAAGCGGGAGAGCTACGGCCGTCCCAGCGGACGCTCCCTGGAAATCGGCCGCCTGATCGGGCGCAGCCTCCGGTCGGTGACCAGGCTCGAGAAGCTGGGCGAGCGCACCGTCACCATAGACTGCGACGTGCTCACCGCCGACGGCGGCACCCGTACCGCGGCGATAACAGGCAGTTGGCTGGCCCTGCACGACGCGCTGGTCTGGCTCGGCGGCGGCGAGGAGACGGGCGCCCTGCCCATCAGCGACCACGTGGCCGCGGTGAGCGTGGGGGTCGTGGCCGGGGACGAGCTTCTGGACCTCTGCTACCGCGAGGACGTGGCCGCCGACGTGGACGCCAACGTGGTGATGACCGGCGCCGGGAACCTGATCGAGGTTCAGGCCACCGCCGAGGGCAAGCCCTTCGACCGCGCCTGCCTCGAACGCCTGCTCGATCTGGCCACCAAGGGGATCAACGAGCTGGTGGAGCTCCAGCGTAAGACCCTGCAAGGATAACCGATGTCCGACGCGGAGAACGAGCTGTCCTGGTGGGTGTACCCCCCGGCGCTGTACCCCTGGCGGGCCCTGGCCGGGATCGCGGTCCTGAGCCTGGTGGTCGTCTTCCTCATCTACTACGCCGGCGGTCCGACGGTGGGGATTGTCGGCGGAGCGGTCATCTTCTTCGTCCTCAACGGGTTTTTCCTGCCCTCGAGCTACTCCTTCGACGGCGAGGGCCTGGTCTGGCGCCGGCTCTTTTTCCGCTTCAAGCGGCCCTGGAGCCACTTCCGCTGCTACTACGCCGACCGCTTCGGGGTGATGCTGACCCCGGGCCATCGGCCGAGCCGGCTGGACCCCTGGCGCGGCGTGAACCTCTGGTTCGGGCCGGCCAACGACGAAGAAAATCCGAAAGGCACGAACCGAGACCAGGTGCTGGCCTTCGTCAAGCGGTACGTGAAACCCTACCGTCCCCCGTTGGACCACCGGGACGTTCTGGGTTGATCTCCCCCGTTCCCCGGCGGAGCGGGACCGGAAAGAGCCGAACATGGTGGGCATTGGAGGAGCGAAGCGTTTCGAGTGGCGGGCGTCGCCCCCCGATTGGCGGGGTCGGCACCGCATCTGCCGCGAGCTCCTCATCCACTCGGTCACGGCCCAGGTGCTCCTCAACCGCGGCATGAGCAATCCCGCCGAGGCCTTCTCCTTCCTCTACGGCGCCGTCCACCACGACCCGTTCAAGTTCCTCCATATGGAGACGGTGGTCAACCGGATCACCCGGGCGGTGGATGACGGCGAGGGCATCTTCGTTTTCGGGGACTATGACGTGGACGGCATCACGGGCACGGTGGCGCTGGTGGACTTCCTCAGCCGCATCGGCGCCCGCGTCGGCCACATGGTCCCCAACCGGCTGACCCAGGGGTACGACCTTTCCCCCAAGGTGGTGGCCGAGACGAAGGCCGCCGGGTACGGTCTCCTCGTGACGAACGACTGCGGGGTCACCGCCCACGAAGCCGCCCGGCAAGCCCGAGAGCTGGGGCTGGACCTCATCATCACCGACCACCACCTCCCCGACGAGAAGCTGCCCGATGCCCTGGCCATCATCAACGGCAACGTCGGCGGGTCCGGTTACCCCTTCTCCGGCCTGGCCGGAGTGGGGACCGTCTACAAGGTCATCAGCGCCCTGTCCAGGACCCTCGGTCGGGGGCCGGATCCCGAGGATTACCTGGACCTCGTCGCGCTGGGAACGGTGGCCGACGTCTCGCCCCTGGTGGATGAGAACCGCGCCCTGGTGGTGGCCGGACTGGCTCGGATGAACAGCATCCCCCGCCTGGGGCTGGCCGCGCTCATAGACTCGGCCGGACTGGGGGGGAGGCGGATCGGGGCGAAGCAACTCTCCTACGTTCTGGCCCCCCGTCTCAACGCCGCCGGTCGCATCGCCACCGCCGAGGTCGGGGTGGAGCTCCTGCTCTCCGAGGACGCCGACGAGGCCTACCGGCTGGCGATGCGCGTGGAGTCGCTCAATCGCCAGCGGCGGTTGATCGAGTCCGAGACGACCCGGGAGGCCATGGCCCTGGCCGAGGACGACATCGCCTTCGAGGAGGTGCCGGTCATCGTCGTGGGGAGCAACGACTGGCACCCGGGTGTGGTGGGGATAGTCGCCGCCCGGCTGGCCGACCGTTTCGCCCGCCCGGCGCTGGTCTTCGGCGAGCTGGGCCGCGGCTCGGCCCGGGGGTACGGCGATTTCGACGTCATCGGCGCCCTGGACGAGTGCGCCGACGTCATCGAGGATTACGGCGGCCACCTCCACGCCGCCGGTGTCCGTATAAAGTTTCCCAACCTGCCGGAGCTCCGGCGACGGATCAACGAAATCGCCCGGCGCAAGCCCATCGCTCCCCACCCGCTCCTCGAGATTGACGCCGAGCTCCGCCTGACCGCCATCAACGAGCAGCTCCTGTGGGAGATTGAGAGGCTCGATCCGTACGGCATCGGCAACCCCGAGCCGGTGTTCCACGCCGGTGGGGTCATGCTGGCCGACGAGCCCCGGGTCGTGGGGAAGAACCACCTCAAGCTCGTTCTCACCCAGGACGGCGCGTCGTTGGAGGCCATCGCCTTCGGGCGGGCCGATCTGGCCAGTTACCTGCCCCGCGCCCGTCCCTTCGACATCGCCTACCACCTGGAGCGCAACACCTTCCATGCCGGCTCCAACATCCAGCTCAGGGTGCTGGATTTCGACCTGGAGGAGCGTGTGGAGGGCGATCTCTCCTGTGTGTCCGTGGACGACCGTCGCGATTCGGGGGTCACGGACGACCTCTTGGAGATGGTGGCCGCGGGGCCGACGGTCATCTACGCCGGTTCGAACCGCCGCAGGACCATCCAGCGCTTCCTCGCCCTGCACGGGTATCTCCCCGCCACCGTCCCCACCGACTTCGACGACCGGCACTACCTCTTCTGGGAGACCCTGACCATCGGCGGATTCAAGGCCCTCCCCGAGGCGTGGGCCTGTGTCTGCGATCCTTTCGACAATCACTACGACGCGATTCTGTTGCGGGAGCTGGGTCGGATCGTCCGGAACCTGCACGTGGTCCTCCTCTACGAGCGGCACGACCTCAAGGAGTGGCACCGCAAGGCGCTGGACCGAGTGCGTCTGGCGGAGATATACCGCGACCTGCCCAAGGACGGGCCCTTCAACGACGACATCATCGTCCAACTGAGCGGCCGGTGGCTGACCCGGGGAGAGGCCCGGCTGGCCCTGAGCATATTCTTGGATCTGGGGCTCCTGACCCGCCGGAACGGCAGCTACGAATTGGTGTCGGTGCAGGACCGGCGGGACCTCACCAAGAGCTTCACCTACCAGCGCCTGGTGCGTTTCGGGACCGAGGGGCGCCGCTTCTTCCGCCAGCAGATGGAGCTCGAGGGCCAAGAACTCCTCCAGCTCCTGTTGAACATCTGTAGCACCGTCGGCTAGGACGGCCTTTCTTGCGTGGACTGACGCTTTTATCCATCGCTCTTGCCAATCTCGCCGCCGGTCAGGCGGTCGTCTCACCCCACGGCGAGCTCATCCCGCCGATTTCGGGCCCTCCGTCCCCCGCCGCCCAGGATTACTCGCCGGCGCCCTACTCCGACGAGGTGGCGGCGCTGGTGGACCTCGTAAACGCCGGGGATGTCGAGGACGCCCTCGACCTCGTCCTCGCCGAGGATACCCGCTTCACCCCAACCGAGGGTTGCTTCGACACCGGCGCCTCGCTGACCGCCTCCCTGCTCGCCTGGGGCTACGGGGTGACCGAGGATTCCTTCTTCACCACGCTGGTCTTCTCCGACGCGGATTCCGCTGGGGAGGACCTGTGCGCCGTGGGGCAGGCCGGGCTCATCTACACATCCTCCGACGGTGGCGTCGTCTGGACGCGCCGGGACGACGGGTCCGATCCATCGAGCCTCTACGAGGTGGCCTACGCCGCCGACGACCCGTCGAAGGTCTCCGCGGCCGGTTCCTCGGGGACCTTTCTCACGAGTGCCAACGGCGGGGCGACCTGGACGGCCTTCGAGCTTCCCGGCGAGGGCTCCTTGACCGTCACCGCCCTCGAACGGCCGTCGGCCGGCGTGATCTACGTCGCCGGCTACACCCCCGACGGGATGGCGGCCCTGAAGAGCACGGACGGCGGCGCGAGCTGGAATTATCTGGCCCACGGCTTCCCGGCCGGCGCCACCTGCTTCGGGATGTTCTTCCTCGACGAGGATACGGGCTGGCTCTGCGGCGGGACGACCGGCTCGCCGTATCGGAGCTGCATCTCCCGGACCACGGACGGCGGGGAGACCTGGGAGCTCTGGTCGGCCGTCGGCCCGCTCGTCGTCAACCTGTCCTTCGCCGACGCCGACACCGGTTTCGCCGTGGGGAACGACTACGAGACGATTTTCAGAACGACCGACGGCGGAGCCAATTGGGAAACCGTCCACAGCTTCGACGGACCGGATTACGAGTACCTGGGCGATGTCGAGGCGCTGTCGGTGACGAACGCCGTGGCGGTGGGTTACGGGGGCTGTGTGCTCTCGACCGACGACGGGGGCGATGTGTGGGGATACCTGCGCGAGCCGTCCGACGAGCCCGACTGGGGGCACCGGACCGCACTGACGGTCGTGGACCCCGAACGCTGGTTCGCCGCGGGCTACGGCGCCTTCGAGCGCACCGACGACGGCGGGATTGGTTGGTACAACGGAATCGCCGAACTGGGCCTGCCGCCGGCGGTGAACATCTACGCCTTCAAGACCGGCGCTTCGGCGGAGCCCGGCCCGCTGATAATCGCCCCGTACGACTGCGCCTCGGAAAATCCGTGGTTCGACGCGCCGGGGGCCGACGCCAACGGCTCGGGGACGGCGGCGGCGCTCGTCGCCGCGAAGGTGCTGGGCGCCCTGGAGACCGGGCGTAACCTGGGCTTTCTCTTCACCGCCACCCGCTATTCGGGGGGGGATTTGGGCCAGTCCGGCGGTCGCAGGTTTTTAGCGAAAAACCCCGGCTTCGAATGCCGGGCGATTCTCGACCTGGAGGCGGTGGGCTACGCCAACGACGCGAACCGGGACCTCCTCCTGACCGGCAACGTCCCGGGAGAGGAGCTGACGGACGCCGTCTACGGCTACGCGCACGACTACGTCCCCGGACTCACCCTCTACCGCACGACCAACGGCTTCGATTTCGGGCACGACCACGGCGCCTTCTGGGACGCCGGCTTTCTGGCGGTGCTCCTCGGCGAGTACTATCCCGAGGAGGACGAGCGGAACTACAACATCGGCACCGTCCACGACACCCGCGACACCCTGAGCCCGGGTCAGATGCTACACGCCGCCCGGCTCGCCACGGCCTTCGCCGCCGCCGAGGCGCTCTTCGCCGACGAGGTGGCCCTGGAGCCCCGCGACCCCTACGTTTTCCCCAATCCCTTCCGGCCCGGGCGGGGGCACACGACGCTCACCTTCGCCGGGATGCCGGCCGGCGGGCTGATTCGGGTGTACGATATTTCGGGTTCGCTGGTCTACGAGGGGACGGCCGACGAGGGGCCCTACGTCGAGGACGGCCTGGCCACCTGGCGGCACACCTGGGACGCGACCAATTCCAGCGGCGTCCCCCTGGCGGGCGGCGTGTACATTTATTACGCCCAGGGTCCGCGCGGCGACGCCGTGGGCAAGCTGGCGGTGATTCCCTAAAGAGGCTCGCGTGACTGATTACCGGCCCACCATCGCCTTCGAGGTTCACCTTCAGCTGGACACCGCGAGCAAGGCGTACTGCGGCTGCGCCGTCGTCTTCGGCGCCGAGCCCAACACGGTCGTCTGCCCGGTCTGCACCGGCCAGCCCGGCGCGCTCCCCGTCCCCAACCGCGGCGTGTTCGAGAAGGCCGTCCGCGTGGCCCTGGCCCTGGGCTGCGAGATTGCCGAAAAAACCCACTTCGACCGGAAGAACTACTTCTACCCCGACCTGCCCAAGGGTTTTCAGATAAGCCAGCACCCGGTGCCCGTCGGGCGCGCGGGCGAGCTCCGCTTCCCCGCCGAGCGCTACGGCGAAGAGGCCGATGCGGTCGTCAAAATCAGCCGGGTGCACGTGGAGGAGGACACCGCCAAGGCCGTCCACGATTCCAAGGGCGACACCCTGATTGACTTCAACCGCTCCGGGGTGCCGCTCATGGAAATCGTCACCGAGCCCTGCATCCCCACTCCCGAGATCGCCCACGCCTACCTCCTGGCGCTGAAGAACACCCTGGAGTACCTGGACGTCTCCTCGTGCAGCATGGAGGAGGGCTCGCTGCGGGTGGACACCAACATCTCCGTGGCGCCGGCGGGTTCGAAGAAGCTGGGGACCAAGGTCGAGGTGAAGAACCTGAACTCGTTCAAGGCGGTCAAGGCGGCGCTGGAGTACGAGTTCGAGCGGCAGACGGGGATTCTGGCCTCGGGGGGGAAGGTGATTCAGGAGACGCGGCACTGGGACGACCGCGAGGGGACGACGCTGCCCGGCCGGGTGAAGGAGGAGGCGATGGATTATCGCTACTTCCCCGAGCCGGACATCCCGCCCTTAAAAATTCCGCGGGAGTGGGTGGAGGAGATACGGGAGAATCTGCCCGAGCTGCCCCAGCGGGCGCGCGAGCGTCTGCACGCCGCCGGTCTCTCGGGTTATGACGCCTGGGTGCTGGTGGCGGAGCGGAACCGGTTGCGCTACTTCGAGGCGGTCGTCGCGGCCGACGTTCCCGTAAAAGCGGCCGCCAACTGGGTCAACGGCGACCTTGCGGCGCTCTCGAAGGAGGAGGGCCGCGGCTTCGGCGACTGCCCCCTGCCGTCCGACCAACTCGCCGAGCTCATCGAATTGGTCGAGGGCGGGAAGCTCAGCGGGAAGGCGGCAAAGGAGGTCCTGGGACGGGCGTACAGGGGCGAGGGCTCGCCGGCGGAGCTCTTGGAAAAGCACGGCCTGGGGCAAATTTCCGACGAGGACAGCATCGAGGAGGCGGTCCGACGGGTCATCGCCGAGCACCCCGCCGAGCGCGAGGCGTACCGGGCGGGCAAGGTGCAGTTGGCGAAATTCTTCGTGGGGCAGGTGATGAAGGTCACGCGGGGCAAGGCCGACCCCGGCCTGGTCAACGAGCTGGTGGAGCGGCTGCTGGTCGAGTAGGGATGATACACCAGGGTTCGTGTTCAACGTAGGGCGGTCCCTGGAGCGGGCCGCCGCGTTCTCTACGTTCCAGGCCCCGACCCTCACCCTAGCCCGTCGGCGTGCCGCTCCCTAAAAGGGAGAGGGGATATGCGGCAGCCCTCACCCCGGTCCGTGCGTCTTTGCGCCGACGTAGGGGCCGACCGACGGCGCGCCGTTTAGGTCGGCCCGTGGGCGACCGTGGAGGACTCGTCCTACCGGTCGCCCCTACGGATCGGGTTCGCGGCGCTTAGACGTAGGGGCGGGTGTCCACACCCGCCCGATATTCAACCCCCACCCAGCCAACGAAATGTGTAGGGCGGCCCCTCTGCGGGCCGCCGTGTGTTATATAAGGTAGCCCTCACCCTTTATCCCTCTCCCACGGGGAGAGGGAAGCCGTTCTTTTATCTACGGAAGGCGATGAGCTTGGGCTCGGTGAGCTCCTCGAAAACGTAGCGTGTCCCCTCCCGGCCCATCCCGGAGCCCTTGACGCCGCCGTAGGGCATGATGTCGGCGCGCCAGGTGGGCGACTCGTTGACGAGCACCGCGCCGGCCTCCAGCTCCTCCGCCGCCCGCAGCGCCGCGTCCAGGTTTTTAGTGAAAATGGACAGGTTCAGGCCGTAGTCGTTCCGGTTCGTCCAGGCGATGGCCTCGTCGAGCGTGTCGTAGGGCACCAGGCTCACCACGGGGGCGAAAACCTCCCGCTCGACGACCTTCATCTCCAGCCGCACGCCGGCGAGGACCGTAGGTCGGATGACGTTCCCCTCGCGCGTCCCTCCGGTGAGCACCATCGCTCCGCCCGCCCTGGCCTCCTCGATCCACGCAAAGGCCCGGTCCGCCTCGGCGGCGGAAATCATCGGCCCCACCAGCACGTCTTCCCTCGCCGGGTCGCCCACGCCCAGCGTCTCCGTCTCCGCGACGAAGCGGTCGCAGAAGTCGTCGAAAATCCCCCGCTCGACGAAGGCGCGCTGGAGGCTGATGCAGCTTTGGCCGGCGAAACCGAAGGCGCCCCGGACCAGCCGCGGGACGGCGAATTCCAGGTCGGCGTCGGCGGCGACGATGGCCGCGGCGGTGGAGCCGAGCTCCACGGTCAGCTTCTTCATCCCCGCCCGGGTGGTGAGCCAGCGCCCGACGTCGCCCGAACCGGTGAAGGTTATCGCCCGCAGCTCCTTGGACGCGCAGAGCGGCTCCCCCACCTCGGCGCCCCGGCCCGGGACCAGGTTGTACGTTCCGGGTGGCAGGCCCAGGCCGTCCAGAATCTCCGCCAGCACGAAGGCGTCCAGCGGCGTGGCCGAGGCCGGCTTGTGCACCACCGTGCAGCCAACGGCCAGGGCGGGGCCCAATTTGTGCGCGGTGAGGTTCAGCGGGAAATTGAACGGGGTGATGGCGGCTATCGGCCCGAGGGGAATCCGACGGACCAGCCCGAGCATCCCCCGACCCACGGGCGAGGAGTCCAGCGGCACCTCGTGACCGGACATCCAGCGGGGGCACTCGGCGGCCAGGGTCAGCGTCTCGAGGCAGCGCTCCACCTCGGCCCGCGCCAGGGTGACCGGTTTGCCGCACTGGGCGACGAGAATTTGGGCCAATTCCTCTTTCCGTCCCCGGACGGCGTCGCGGAGACCGGCCACCACCTCGGCCCTCCGGTAGGCCGGCCAGCGGCCGTACTCCGCGAAGGCGGTCTTAGCCGCCCGGCAGGCCGCCCCCACCTGGTCCGCCGACGCGGCGCCGACCAGCGCGACCCGCACCGGTCGCACCGGCTCCTCCCCCGTGTAGGGGTTGGTGACGGCGATGGGTTCCGCCTTTCCCGGCGTCCATTCACCGGCGACGTAGATTTTTGCGGGTTCCATGAAGCCTCCCTCGTACCGACCAGCTTCGATTATACGATTTTTGCCCCTCCGTGAAGAAAGGGACCGTCGCCGGCCCCTTTCGTCGTCGCGCCTTTACCCTCAGCGAACGAGGACCAGTCGCCGGGTTGCGCTGTCGGTTTCGGTATCGAGTTTGTAGAAGTAAACGCCGCTCTGCACGCTCGTCCCGCGGGAGGCGGTGCCGTCCCAGCCGAGCGTGTGACGGCCGGCCGTCAGTGTGTCGTCAACCAGCGTCGTGATCAGACGGCCCGACAGGTCGTAAACCGCCAGACGGACGTGCGAGTCCGACGGCAGCGAGAAGTTGATCGTCGTCTCGCCG
>DATKYS010000057.1 GCA_035528375.1 bacterium | reverse complement strand
CCCAGCGACTCCAGGAACAGGCCGTACTCGAAGCGGAACCGCTCGGCCAGGTAGCCGTCCTCGTTGAGCACCCGCTCCAGGGTGCGCAGGAACTCCACCGTCAACCGGCTCACCCGCCAGCGGGTGAAGAAGTGGCGGTCGGCCGACGTGCTCCGCTCCAGCGCCTCCTCGAAAGCCACCAGGACCCGCGCCGGGTCCACCGTTATCACCTGCTCACCGGTCGGCCAACCCAGGAGGCGGTCCAGCTTCTCGCTCCGGAATATCTCCTCGAAGATGAGGCTGGCGGCGTCCGACCCCGTGTGGCCCCCGCGGGCGAACTCGGCGCAGGCCCTCTCCACCAGCCGCATGAAACTCCCGCCGTGGAGCAGCCGGTCGTTGCCCCAGCGCAGGACCTCGTACAGAAAGCCCTGGCGGAACTCCTCGAGGTAGCGCTCTACGAGCGTGCGCTCCTCCCTCTTCGATACGTCCCCCGGCGGTTCTTTCTCGGGCATGGCGTTTTTAACCGCCCCTCGGGGCGAACCGAGCTTTAGCGAGCTATGCCTCTGGCAAATTGCGGTTTCTCGCGCGGCGTCGCGGGCCTTAATTACGTCAGGCGCAGGAGCTCGGCCACGGAGATGTCGCCGGAGAGGGCCAGCTCGAGCCCGATCTCACGGGCACTCCGGAGCCCCGCCCGGCGGGCCGCCCGGCTGAGCTCCTCGATGGAGAGGTCCCCGGCCAGGAGCTGCCTGATCTGGGCGTTGGGCGTCAGGTGCTCGTAGATGAGGACCGTGCCCGAGGAGCCGGTGTGGTGGCACTCCTCGCAGCCCGGCGCCTCGTAGAACGTGAAGGGGCGCGTGGCGGCGATGTGCAGGCTGTCGAGAACCGCCTTCGTGGCCTTGTAGGGCCGCTTGCAGCGGGGGCAGAGACGGCGGAGCTCCCGCTGGCTCGTGACCAGCACCAGGGAGCTGGCGAGGAGGAACGGCTCCTTGCCGACCTCCTTCAGGGCCAGCACCGCGGACAGGATGCCCGAGCTCGCCAGCCGGAGGATGACCAGGATGCGGGCGTAGCTGGCGCCGATGAGGGTGTTGGCCACCTCGGCGGAGGAGAGCTCGTCCACGAAGAGCACGTCGGGGTCCTGCTCCAGGACGGCATCCACGGCGTCGGCGTAGGTGAGGCCGTCCTCGGGGTGGGGCCGCAGGGTGTCCACCTCCTCCAGGCTGAAGGTGGTGTGCTCCTCCACGGTCAGAATCGCCCGGCTCCTCCCGTCCATTTCGGCCAGCAGGGCGTAGGCCAGGTCTTTCTTGCGCGAGAAGGGCGGACCGGAGAGGACGATCAGGCCGTGGCGGCCCTCGCCGGACTCCCGAAGGAGAACGGCCAGTCTCTCGGGCACCGCCAGTTCCTCGAAGGTGGGCACCCCGGAGCGGTTTGTGTCCAGGCGCAGCACGGCGCGCTCGCCCCGGGCGGTGGGGATGAAGATGGCCGAGACCGACACGATGTTGCCGCCCAGGTTCAGACGGAAGTGGCCCTTCTGCTGCTGGGTGCGCTCCGAGGTGGGGAGTCCCGCCAGGACCTTGAGCTGATTGAGGAGGGTCCGGCTGCTCGCGGCCAGTTGGAAGGGGGCGGGTTCCAGGACCCCGGCGCGCCGTAGGCGGACGTAGAGGCCGCCGTCCGTCTCCTGGAGGTGGACGAACTCGCCCCCCGCGTCCAGGGCCGCCCCGACCAGCCGCGCCACCGGGCTGTCGGCGCCCGGCGTGTAACCGCGGAACACCGGCTCGACCGCAGGCCGCGGCTCGACCGTCGGCCGGCCCGGGGGCGGCGGGGGGAGGTCCGGTGCGGGACGTTCCCGGACGGCGTCGGTGTAAACCGCGTCCAGGGCGTCGGCCAGCTCCATCTCCAGCATCAGGTAGGGAACGACCTCCTTGCCGGTCACGAAGGCCAGCTCATCGAGGACGAGGACGTTCTGGGGCTCGGCGGTGCCGATGGCCAGGCGGCGCCGATCCTGTTTCAACGGCACGACCCCGTACTTCTTCGCCTCGCGGACCGGCAGGAGCGCGGCCAGCTCCGGGGTGAACCGGAAATCGTCGGGAACGGGATCCACCCCGGCCTGTTCCGCCAGGAGACGCTTGAGCTGCTGCTCGCTGACGACGCCCTCGTTGACGGCCAGGGTGCCCAGGAGCCCGCCCACGGACCGCTGCCGATCCAGGAGGCGCTGGACCTGCTCCCGGGTGGCGAACCCCCGCTCCACCATCAGCTCTCCGAGGCGCTTCTTGGGCACCGACCCTCCTAGAAATACCGGGGAATAGTCTACCAGAAGTGACACCGCAGCGCAAAACGTAACGCCCCCGGCGCAACGTAGTAAAGCCCCGGCGTAACTGCGACGGCGCAGCCGTAAAGGCTCTTTTATGGAGTACCGACCCGCCCGCTTACGGAGACGGCGCGAACTTCCGCGGCCTTTGACCATCCCGGGGCCGCCGGGGTATAATTCCCTCTCGGGACCGTGCGTCTCCCGTCTTTAACGCCCCCGTGGAGGGTCGGCTTGAGTATCCGCGGCCGAAGGCATGTCTGCGCCCGGAGGCAAATCCCCCTGCCGGGACCGCTCTCGTTGGTCGTCCTCGCGCTCGTCATCGGCGCCTGCCAGCCCGAGAACGGCGAGATACCCGACCGCGCCCGGGAACACTTCGAGCGGGCGAACGCGGCCTACGAGGCGAAGGACTACGCCGGCGCCATCCAGGGGTTCCAGGCCGTCGTGGACGTTTACTCCTACACGCGGCTCTACCCCATCGCCCTCTACCGCCTGGCCTACTCGAAGCTGCGGGTCGGCCGGTTCGCCGAGGCGGAAAGCGATTTCGCCGACTTCTTGAAGGAGTTCCCCCGCCACGAGCTGGCCGAGGACGCCCAGGTTCTCTACGCCCGGGCGTTGAGCGAGCAGGGGGAGTACTTCGAGGCGGCCTACGCCCTGGCCAAAATCGCCGCCGACCCCGACAACCGGCTGGCCGAAACGGCCCTCGAGGGCTTCACCCAGCACTACGAAGTGCTGGACCGGGAGCACCAGCGGCAGCTCCTCGAGGAGTTCGAGAACACCTACCTCGGGGCGTACCTCCTCTACACGCTGGGCACGGAGGCTTACGGGCGGGGCGACATGGAGTCGGCCGCCCTCTACCTCCGCCGGCTCACCGAGCACCCCCTGGCCACCGAATTCCGCGACAAGGCCCCCGCGCTCCTGGAGGAAATAACCGCGGGCATGGCCCTCAAGCCCAAGGTCATCGGCTGCCTGGTGCCGCTCACGGGGGACATGGCCCCCTACGGGCGCGAGGTGCGCTACGCCGTCGAGGTGGCCGCCTCGGAGTACAACGCCTCCCACAGCCGCAAGCTAGAGGTGGTGGTCGCCGACAGCGGGGACACCGACGAGGGCGCCGTCAGGGGCCTGCGGAGCCTGGCGGAGGAATCCCAAGCCATCGCGGTCATCGGACCGCTATCCTCCACCGCCTTCCGCGCCTGCATCCCGTGGGCCGACGAGTACCGGATGCCCCTGGTCACCCCCGCGGCCACGGAGAAGGGCCTCGCCGCGCTCTCGCCCTTCGCCTTCCGCAACGCGCTGACTTACGAGGCCCAGTGCGAAACCCTGGCCAAGTTCTGCTCCGAGCGCCTCCACCTCGACCGCTTCGGCATCCTCTTCGAGGAGACGGCTTACGGCGAGGGGATGCGCGACGCTTTCAAGCGCATCGCGCCGGGATTCGGCATCTCCGTGGTGACCGAGCAGGGCTACCCGCTGGAGGACAAGTCCTACACCGAGGAGTGCCAGGTCTTCCGCAAGCTGGGTCTGGACGCCATCTTCATCCCGGGGCACCAGCCGACCCTCACCGAGCTGGCGGCGCAGCTCGTGTACTACGGCATCGTGGCCGAGCTGGTGGGGGGGAACGGTTGGAACGCCGAGTCGGTGACGCGGATGGGCCTGCGGTACGTGGAGGGGGCCATCTTCTGCGACGCCATCTTCTCCCGGAGCCGGCGGCCCGAGGTCCAGTCCTTCATCGTCGGCTTCCGGGGGCGGGCGGGGGACGAACCCTCCTACCTCGCCGCCCACGCCTACGACACCTTCGGCATCATCGCCGCGACCCTGGACTCGGGGGCCGTCTCCCGCTCGGAACTGGCCGACCGCCTCCTCGCGGTCCGCGACTACCCCGGCATCGTCGGCAAGACCAGCTTCGACGCCGACGGCGAGGCCCATAAGCCGCTGACCATCCTGACCATCCAGGAGAATGAGATAGTGGAGTTCGGGACCGGCCTGGGCGATTTTTAAGTGGACGAGTGGGGCCAGTTGATAAAGGTGATAAAGAAAAGCACTCGACGAACGGAATAATACGGATTTTTCCGGTGGCGTAGAAGGTCGCAAAAGGCCCGCCTCGGGGCGGGCTGAGGTTTTTTTTACAGGGGGGATTTGTCAGGCGAGGGTGAGCCGCGCGTCTGGCCCGGAAGAATCGGGCGCATACTGGCCTCCGTCGGGCTTCTGGCGGGGATGGTCGGTATCTTCTTCCTGTCGGAAGCGAGCGAGCTGCCGCAGCCGCCTTTAATTTTCCCCGGTCTGGACAAGCTGGAGCACGCAGCAGCCTTCGGCATCCTGGGGGTCCTGGCCTACCTGGCGCTGGGCGTGCGCCACCGCGGAGGAAAGCCGGATTTTCGGCCGATACTCCTGGCCGTCGTCATCGTAACGCTCTACGCCGTCTTCGATGAGCTGCACCAGGCCCGTGTACCGGGGCGGAACCCCTCCTTCTACGACGGCCTCGCCGACATGGGCGGGGCCATCCTGGCGGTGACTTTTTGCTGGAAGCTCTTCCGGCGGGCCTTGCGCCGACGCGGCGTAATCCAAAAATCGAAACGACCGCCGGGACCCGGAACGGCCTAGAGCCTGAAGTAGGGCGGCAGGTCCTCCTCCTCGCGCGCCTTCAGCTCCCGCCGGGCCCGCTCCACCTCCTCCCCGTCCACATCGCCGCCCTCGGGCGGTTTTTTCTCCTCCCGGTCCAGGGCTTCCAGGAGCGCGTAACGCTCCTCCTTCCGCCGACGGCGCTCCGACCTTTGCCGCCGGACGACATCCCGCCGCCTCGTCTCCCGCCGGTAGAAGAAGAAGACGCTGAAGGCTATACCTGAGCGGAAAAAGTCGCCCACGGCCATCCAGAGCGTACCGAGCCGGAAGGTCTCGATCCAGGAATACCCGCCCGGGCCGACGAGCCAGAGCGTCCCGGTCAGGTTGGAAGCCACGAGGGCCACGAACAGCCCCAGGGCGAAGGTGCCGGGCCGCGGCTCGTTCCAGCTCAGCCAGAGAAAGAGCCCGCCGAGGCCGGCGAAAAAGAGCGGGGCCAGGGCGTAACCGCCGGCCCCCGAGGCGAAGAATCCGAGCCCCGCGTTACCCCCCGGGAGGACCGGCAGCCCGATTGCGCCGAGCAGGAGGGGCAGGGCGGCTCCGGCCAGGGCCCACAGGGGCGGGAGAAAACCCGCCGAGACGGCGGCCACCGCCGTCGCCAGACCGGTGTAGGCCTCGACGCCGTGCAGCCGGGTCGCCAGAGGGGCGAAGAGAAGGGCGGCCCCCGCCGCCCCGAGGGTGACGAGGAGCTTCACCCAGCGTGGTCTGTCGGCCAGAAGCATGGTCCTGCCGCCCGTCGGAGGTGGCCCGTCATCGCACCGCGTCGCGGTCGGGGAAAATCACTCCACCGTGACGCTCTTGGCCAGGTTGCGCGGCCGATCCACGTCGCAGCCGCGCAGCACCGCCACGTGGTAGGCCAGAAGCTGCAGCGGCACCACGGTCAGAAGCGGCGAGAGCTCGTCTATCACCGGCGGGATGAAAATCACGTGGTCGGCCGTCCTGCCGACCTCGGTGTCCCCCTCGGTGGCCACGACGATTATCCTCCCGCCCCGGGCCCGGACCTCGGACACGTTGGACATCGTCTTCTGGTACGTGGGCCCCGCGTTGCAGATGGCCACCACCGGCGTGTCGGACTCGATGAGGGCGATGGGGCCGTGCTTGAGCTCCCCGGCGGGGTAACCCGTGGCGTGGATGTAGGAGATTTCCTTGAGCTTGAGCGCCCCCTCGAGGGCGGTGGGATAATTGTACCCCCGGCCGATGAAGAAGAAGTCCTTGGCGTCGGCGAACTCGCCGGCCAGCTTCCGCAGGGCGTCGTTCTGGGCCAGAATCCGCTCCATCTTCGCCGGTATCTGCTCCAGCTCGCGCAGGACCTTGCGCACGGCGTCGTCGTCTATGGCGTACTTCAGCCGACCCCAGTGCATGGCCAACAGGACCAGGGCGATGAGCTGGGCGGTGAAAGCCTTGGTCGAGGCGACCCCTATCTCCGGGCCCGCCATCAGGTGGATGACCCCGTCCGACTCCCGGTCAATGGTGGACCCCTCGACGTTGACCAGGGAGATGACCTTGATGAACTTGCTCTTGGCCTCGCGGATGCCGGCCAGTGTGTCCGCCGTCTCCCCGGACTGGCTGATGGCCATGACGATGGTGTCGCCGCCCAGGACGGGGTTGCGGTAGCGGAACTCGCTCGACACGTCCACCTCGACGTGGAGCCTGACGTAGTGCTCCAGGAGGTACTTGCCCACCAGGCCGGCGTGCCAGCTCGTGCCCGCGGCCTGGATCACCACCCGGCTGACCGAGTTCAGCTCCTGGGGGGTGAGGCCGAGGTTGGAGAAGGCGATGTCCCGGTGGTTGGCGACCCGGCTGATGAAGATGTCGCCCAACAGGCGCGGCTGCTCGAAAATCTCCTTGAGCATGTAGTGGGCGTAATCGCCCTTGTCCAGGTCCTGGTCGTCCAGCTTTATCTCGCGGACGACGAGCTCGATTGGCTGGGCCTCGCGGTCTATCACCGTCACCCGGTCCCGGGTCAGCTCCACCACCTGGCCGTCCTCCACGAAGACCACCCGCCGGGTGAAGCGCAAGAGGGCGTTGGTGTCCGAGGCGATGAAGTTCTCGCCCTCCCCGAGGCCGATGACCAGGGGCGGCCCCTGACGGATGGCGTAGACGGTGTCCGGGAATTGCTCGCTGATGACGGCCAGGGCGAAGTAGCCGTCCATCCGGCTGAAGGTGGCCAGGAGCGCCCGCTGGGGCGGGAGCCCGTCGGAGAGGTAGTCGGCCAGAAGGTGGGCCACCACCTCGGAGTCGGTCTCGCTCTTGAAGACGTGACCCGCCTTCTCGAGCTCCTCCCGGAGCTGGAGGTAGTTCTCGATGACGCCGTTGTGGACGATGGCCAGGCGGTCGTCGCCGTCGGTGTGGGGGTGGGCGTTGATGTCCGAGGGCTCGCCGTGGGTGGCCCAGCGGGTGTGCCCGATTCCGATGGTCCCGCCCAGGGGCTGGGAGGCCAACAGGTCGGTGAGCTGACGCAGCTTGCCTTCTTTTTTACGCACCCCGAGCTCGCCGCGGTGGATGGTCGCGATTCCGGCCGAATCGTAGCCGCGGTACTCCAGCTTCTCCAGCCCGACGAGGAGGACGGACTGGGCAACCTTATTCCCCACGTACCCGACGATACCGCACATGAAAACCTCCGGCGACGTCTGGGGGCAAGGGGTTTAAACCCCTTGTCTCCTTCTACGTTCGATGATTATAGCAGGCTCGCAGGCCGGGCCGCTAGCGCAGATCGGACAAGAGGCGCTCCGCGAGAATCTTGACCTCGGGCTCGGCGAAACCGGCGAGGGCCGCCTCGAGCTCGTCCCGGGCCCCGGGTGCGTCTCCCGCGGCCAGAAGAGCCAGGGCAAGGCTGTAACGGGCGCTGGGCATCCAGGGATTCAGCTCCGCGGCCCGACGGAACTCCTCCGCCGCGGCGCCGGGATTTCTCTCCAACAGCCACCGGCCCAGGGCGAGGTGGGCGTGGGGCGAAACCCCGGCGTACTCCGAGGCTCGTTCTCCGGCGACCTCCCACAGCGGGGCGCCGCCCGGGGTTTCGAAGCGGGCCAGGAGGTAGCGAGCGGCCGTCTCGTCGGCGTAAATCCCGCCGGGCCCGACCGCCTCGAGGTACGCCGTGGGCCGGGCCGACGTCGTCGCCGCCACGGGGGGGAAGAGGTAACCGTAGCCCCAGCGGGCCGCGGGGAACCGGTTCGCGCTCTGGGGGGGGTCGGAGTAGAACGCCTCGGCGCCGTCGGAAATTCGCCGCCGGACCAGCGCCTGAACCCGGGGGGAGGTTATCATCCCGGCCTCGTCCGCCACGACGACATCCGGCCGCCCGTCGCGGGCGTAGTGACGGTAGAGGAGGGGGAAGCTGAGGTCCCCCGTGAAGAGGACCGCGGCATCCGGCGGCGGGCAGCGCAAGAGGTTCGCACCGTGGGGCCGCACCGCCAGATCCTCCGGCACCGAGGCGTTCAGGAAGCCGGCCACGGCCAGGACGGCTACGGCGGCCGAGCCCGCTCCCCGGACCGCGCATAGCAGCCCCACCCTCCGCTCCTCGACGAAGGTGAACAGGCGGTCCAGCGCGTATCCGAGCGCGTACACCGCCGCGAAGACGAAGAGGAAGCACCCCAGGAGGAAGAAGACCTCGAGCCCGATGACGGCGTACCGCGCCGCCCAGTAGAGGTCGGCCAGCGCCCCCGCGGCCAGGGCAACCGTCAGCACCGGCCGCCGCCGGACCAAGAGCGCGAACCCGGCCAGGGACGCCCCGACGAGGTACACCGGGAGCTGACCCAAGAGGTACCCGCCCAGCAGCCCCGCGTTGCTCCAGAAGTAACCGCCGCTCACGCCCCAGTACTCGCCGTAGCTGGCGCCCCCGAGGACGAAGCCCAGCCTCTCCAGGCTGTCCGGTGAGAACCAGGCGACGGCCGGGCCCGCGGCTGTCCGGACCGGGAGGTAGAGGTAGGCCGAGAGGCCGAGGAGCCCCGCCGTCGTAAACAGGGCGTAGAAGGCCGCCGGCGGTTTCTTTTCCCGCGCGTACCTGATTAAAACGTAGAGGACGGCCGGCGCCAGGAAAATTTGGGTGATGTGGTGGGCCAGGGCCAGACCGTAACAGAGGGCCAGCGCGAGGAGGTCCCGGGTCGTCGCCTTGTCGCCCCGGCTGCGGATAATCGCCCATAGAACCACAGCGAGGCCTAGCAGGGTGAAGCCGTAAACCTCGACGAAGACCGCCCCCCGGACGGCGATGGCGGAGGCGGAGAATAAAAGGGTCGCGAGAAAGGCCGACGTCCGCCTGAGCCCGAGCGCGCCCAGGGCACCGAAGACGAAACCCGCCGCGGCGGAAACGGCGAGGACGTTCAAAAGGCGCAGACCCAAGAGCCCGTCGCCCGCGAGCGCGGTGAACAGGTGGCCCAGGTTGATGAAGAGGGGATACCCGGGCGGGTGGGGAATCCCGAGAAGGACAGCGGAGGCGGCCAGCTCGGGTCCGTCGCCCAGGGAGAACCCGGCGGGCGAGACCGCCAGGTACGCGACGAGGACGAGCCCGCCAAGCGCCAGGACCGGCCAGAAGTCGCTCCCCTTGGATTTGATGGCCTCCGTCAACGAACCCCCCGGGTGCAGTGGTCAATATACCATAACGGTCATTGGGCTAGGTTCAACCGGGACGTAAAAAAGGGGGCCCGAAAGGCCCCCTACTTCAAACTGAAAGAAGTGTCCGACACTGAGCGTGACCGTAACATAAAAAGGGGGCCAAATAGGCCCCCTTCCATCCCTCATGACGCTAGGGGTTCGGGTTGTATGGGTAACCGTAGGGGTAGGTCAGCAGGTCGGGATCGGGGTTCATCTCCAGGAGGCGGTCCACCTCTTCGTTGACGTCCTGCCAGTCGCTGGCGACGAAGTCGGGTGTCTCCTCGATACGCTCACGGCAGAGGTTGATGTGGGCGACGGCCTTGGCCATATTGCCGTCGGCCAGCATGTAGGCCATCGCGGCGTAGAGTTGAATGTGCCAGGTGGACAGGGCGTAGGAGTTGTCCTTCAAGTCCCTGAAGTACCAGTTGCCGTAGTTCCAGTCGAACTTCCAGTCTGAGTCTCCGTCGGCCGAATAATCATCGAGGGGGTTGTCGCCGTTGGTCGCCTCGGAGTCGGCCTTGCAGGCGATTTCGAACTCATCAATCGCCCGGTCGTAGTATTCCGTGTCTGCATTGCCGGCCAGGTAGAAGGTGAGGCCGGAGCCGTAGTAGGCGTCCATGTAGAACTTGAAGTAGAGGTTCTGCCTCTCCGTCGTTTCCTGATCGAGCGGGTTGCCGATCGTCTGCTTGGCGTAAGAGAAGCTCTGGAAGGCGGCATCGTAGTCGTCCCTGGTGAGCGCCACCCAGCCGAGGCCGTTCCAGGCGTTGGTGTATGCCTGATCAATCTCCAGGGCTTGCTCGAAGTTGTACTGGGCGCTGGTGTCGTCACCGGCGAGGAGGGCTCTCCAGCCTTCGTCGCAGAGCTGCTCGGGGTTCGAGGGAATGGGTACCGTGACCTCGGTGCAGCCGGCAACCATAAGCGCCAGTCCGACGACCACGAGCCCGACTACTAGGGTTTTGTCCTTCACGGGGTTTTCCTCCTTGTGCTTAGCGAACGAGGACCAGTCGCCGGGTTGCGCTGTCGGTTTCGGTATCGAGTTTGTAGAAGTAAACGCCGCTCTGCACGCTCGTCCCGCGGGAGGCAGTGCCGTCCCAGCCGAGCGTGTGACGGCCGGCCGTCAGTGTGTCGTCAACCAGCGTCGTGATCAGACGGCCCGACAGGTCGTAAACCGCCAGACGGACGTGCGAGTCCGACGGCAGCGAGAAGTTGATCGTCGTCTCGCCG
>DATKYS010000056.1 GCA_035528375.1 bacterium | reverse complement strand
GTCGGCCCCTACGTCATCGCAACATGCATGTCCCCTCCCCCCTTTGGGGGGAGGCGCGCCTACGGGCTGGGGAGAGGGGTGCAGCAGTCCCCTCTCCCTTTCAGGGAGCGGCGCGCCGACGGGCCGGGGTGAGGGTAGGGGCGAAAGCGGCGGGGAAAGGATTCCCCGCCCTACGTTTAGCGAGCGGCGCGCCAACGGGAATGGGGGTGAGGGTCGGCACGGCCCCCCTCTCCCCGTGGGAGAGGGGATGGGGGTGAGGGCTACCTATGAAAAAACGGGCCGACCTAAAGGTCGGCCCCTACGTCATCGCAACCGGGCCGACGCCCGCCGCCTAATACCCCCGCGCGGGGTCAACCACGTTCATCAGCTCCCGCCCCGTCAGGAACCGCCGCAGATTCTCCGTGAAAAGCCCGGTGACGGCCGCGAACATCCCCTCGGTCAGGCCCGCCACGTGGGGGGTAATTAATAGGTTGGGCGTGGTCCACAGGGAGGAGTCTGCGGGCAGCGGCTCGGTTTCCAGTACGTCCACCGCCGCGCCGCCGAGACGCCCCTCGGCCAGGGCCTTCGTCAGGGCCGCCTCGTCCACGGTGGCGCCGCGGCCCACGCTCACCAGAAGCGCCCCCCGCTTGCAGGCGGCCAGCCGCTCCGCGTCGAGCCAGCCCCGGGTCGCGTCGGTCTCGGGGAGGCAGTTGAAGATGAAGTCCGCGCCGCCCAGCATCTCCCGCCAGCCGTCGCCGCCGAAGACCCGGCTCGCCTCGCGCACCAGCCGTGGACGATTCACCATCGCCCACACATCCACCCCGAAGCCGGCCAGCCGCCGGCCTATCTCCACCCCGATGCTCCCGAAACCGAGAATCGCCGCCCGTTTTCCGGCCAACAGGGCCTGCCGGTACGCCACGGCGTCGGGGTCCCAGCGCCGCTCGGACTGACGCCGCACGACCTCGGGCAGCCGCCGCGCCAGGACCAATAAAAGCGCCAGCGCGTGCTCCGCCACCGCCACCGAGTGCACCCCCCGGGCGTTGGTCAACAAAATCCCCCGCCCGACTATCTCCCCCACCGGGACGCGCTCCACGCCCGCCGAGGCGAGCTGAACCCACCGCAGACGCTCGGCGAGCGCCAGCCGCTCCGGGGAGAGGCTCCACGCGAACAGGATCTCCGCCTGGGGCAGCTCCCGCTCGTACTCCTCCCGGTCCCGGCTGGGGACGACGGTGATGTCCGGCTCGCCGTCGGAGTCCAGGTCGGAGCCGCCGGTCAAGGCCACCGCCTGCTTTATGTCCGACGCCACCTCGCGCTGGGTTTCCCAGTCGCGGCTCAGGAAAACCAATATCCGCAAAGGTGCCTCCCGTGAAAGGTTAGGGTTCCTCGGTGGTGGGCCCGGCGTCGGTCGGCTCCGGGGGCAGGACCGCCGGCGGAGTCACCACCTCGGCGCGGGTGAGCGCCACCGCCAGGTTGCCCGGCCCCGCCGCCACCGTCTGCTGCGGGGCGTAACCGTCGGCGCGCAGGCTCAGAATCACCGGGTAGAGCTTTTTCGGGATGGGGATGAAAAAACGGCCGTCGGGCCCCGATTCGGCGTCGTAGTCCGCCGGGTCGAAGTTTTTGGGCGGGTCCACCGGCCAGACGATCACCTCGACCCCGCCCAGCGGCGAGTCGCTGACGGCGTCGTAGGTCCGCCCCTCCAGCGGCTCCACCACCGACTGGGAGCATACGAGCGTCGCCGTCACCGCCGCCGCCAGCCCCAACGCGAACCAGATAATCAAACGGTACCAGGGGAGCTGCGCCGGCATTTTAATTCCCGCCCGCCGGGGTGAAAATCAAAGTGTAGTTGAAGAAGCCCCCCCGCTTCGCCGTGCAGGCCAGACCTGCCTCCGCGCACCATTTAACCAAGGTTCCCGCCGGATGGTAGTCGGGGTCGGGCAGCCATTCCTGCAGGGCCAGGCGCCCAACCGGCTTGAGTACCCGCTTGAATTCGCGCAGCGCCCCGAGGTGGTCGGGAATCTCGCCCAGGACCATCATCAGGTACACGAGATCGAAGGAGCCGTCGGGGAAGGGCAGGTGGTTGACGTCGGCGGTGCGCGCCTCGACGTTTTTCACGCCCTCGCGCTCGACCCGCTTCTTCAGCCGCAGGATGATTTCCGGCTGGATGTCCACGGCGACGAGCCTTCCCGCATCCCCGAGCCGCCGGGCGACGGCCAGGGTGTACGTCCCGTGCCCCGGTCCGACCTCGAGCGCGCGCATCCCCGGCTCCGCGCCGAGCTCGTTCACGATTTTCCGGGTCGGGTAGAAGAGCCGCCGGACGGGGTTGTCAATGAGCGGCGCCATCCAGTGCGGCATGGGGCTGGGCCGGGCCAGTCTGAAAAACCGGGAGATATTAAGGGCAATGAAGACCGCCAGCGGCAGCCCCGGAAAAACGCACAGTAAAACGATGAGCCAGGCGGGCATTTTGGTTACGTTTTATTATTTATGGTTCTTCGGTACGGGTTTGCCATTCTTAACCGTCAAGTCCGTCCTTTTATAAAGGGCTTTCCCCTTCAACTTCGCCGCCGGCTTATCCACACCGAAGGTGTGCGTGCGCCCGCCGCCGCCGGGCCCCGCGCCGCTCCCCTCGTATTTCCAATCCGCAGACTTTAGATATACAACGTCAACCCGCCAGACGATTACGGGTTTTTCGGCTTCGATGCTCATCGTTTTATCAATGAGGTATCTCCAAATAATGTACCAGCCCTCGTGGTTGTAGTGGGCTTGAACGGCCCAGGGCCTTATACTGGCCTTTGATTCCAGGCAGTCGTTGGGGGATGGCCTTTCACCGCTTCCTCTACGAATTAGGTCCGGGAAGCGGGTTTGGGCGAGGTCGGTCTGTCGGTTCTTCTCGTAGACCGATACCGAATCGAGGGCTCGGGTACCCAGAATGCCGACGAATGCGCTGAAGATGTTCTTCTGCTCGAAGTACACATCCATTCACTCCGTCGCCTCACGTTCGACGTACTCCACCGCGCGGTGGATTTGGTCCGCGGTGAGCTGCGGCGGCAGCGGGACCGATCTATCCAGCTCATAACTCAACGTCTTACCTCGGTTCCTCAAAGTGCGGCCAGGTTGGGAATGGCGGTGACCGCCATGTCGTAGTACTCCTCGTTGATTTCCAGCCCGATTGACTGATAGCCGAGGTGTGCCGCCGCGGCGACGGTCGAGCCCGAGCCCATGAACGGATCGAGGACCGTTCCCTCTCCGAGGGGGAGGCTCGCCCGGACGATTTTCCGCACGAACTCCTGCGGTTTCAAGCTGGGGTGGGGGGCGATTTCCCTCTCCGCACCCCGGGCGGGCGAGGACGGAATCAGGTCTTTAAAGGGCTCTTTTCCGGAAATCCGCC
Organism: bacterium; assembly: GCA_035528375.1. NCBI lineage: Bacteria > bacterium. The sequence continues at coordinate 5,987 of DATKYS010000056.1, read as the reverse complement.
GCAAACCACCCGTTTTCCATTTCCGCAGGTTCCCGGCGACTGTACCGTCGAGCGGTTTGCGAAATAATTCCCAGGGTTCCCAACACGAGCGGGGCATTACCGTTACGTCGGGGTACTCCTCGTGGGCGTTTTTCGGCCTGTCCCCTCCACGAAGGGTGATAACCCTTCGGATGATAGCGCCCCTTTTCTCGAAGCCGCATCCGATGAAGGACAGGTCTACGTTGTGCGATACCAGGGGGTTCGTGGCTATGAATACGTGTGCCCCCGGAACCAGAACTTCCAACAGACCGCGCGCGAATTTCGTGAAGAATTGCCCCAGCCGTTGGATATCATCGCCGTTCAAAACCGTGAAGCGCGGTAAAGGGCTGCGGCTTTGCCCGTCAAACGCCGGTGGTATACGCCAGACGCCGCCGTTTCCGTTTTTCCGTTTTTCCAGTTGATCCTCGTCGTATTCTCGAAGCCCGTAAGGCGGATCGGTGACTACCGCGTGGATCGAATTCGCCTCTCGTTTGCCCAGCCACTCGAAGGCGTCACAGTTGAAAATATCGTATTTCGTTTCTTCAATCTGCGCGCCGATGGATGACATCTGTAATTGGTTCTTTCTAGCCATTTTTCTTCCCTTCCTTCCCGTGGCTCCAGCGCAGGTACGCCTCCACGAAGCGGTCCAGGTCCCCGTCCAGCACGGCGTCCACGTTCGAGGTCTCCTCGCCGGTGCGCGGGTCCTTCACCAGCCGGTAGGGGTGCAGGACGTAGTTGCGAATCTGCGAGCCCCAGGCGATGTCGCGCTTGTCGGCCTTGGAGTCGGCAATCTCCAGCTCGCGCTCGCGGCGGTAGTGGTCGGCCAGCCGCGCCCGCAGCACCCGCATGGCGGATTCCTTGTTGTACTTCTGGCTGCGCTCGTTCTGGCAGCTCACCGTGATGCCGGTGAGCAGGTGCGTGATGCGCACGGCGGAGTCGGTGGTGTTGACCGACTGCCCCCCGTGGCCCGAGGAGCGGAAGACGTCCACGCGCAGGTCGTCGGGGTTTATTTCGACCTCGACATCGGTGTCCAGGTCGGGGTAGGCGTAGAGAGCGGCGAAGGACGTGTGGCGGCGGTGGTTGGCGTCGTAGGGGGAGAGCCGCACCAGGCGGTGGACGCCGATTTCGCCCCGCAGGTGTCCGAAGACGAGGTCCCCGCGCACGGCGAGTGTGGCCGACTTGATGCCCGCCTCGTCGCCGGCCGTTATCTCCAGGAGCTCCGCTTTCCAGCCCTTGAGCTGGAAGTAGCGGGTGTACATGCGCAGGAGCATCTCGGCCCAGTCGGCGGACTCGGTGCCGCCGGCGCCGGGGTGCAGCTCGACGATGGCGTCCTGGTCGTCGTAGGGGCCGGAGAGGAGCGCCTGGGCGGTGAGGGCCAGCGCGCGGTCGGCCAGCTTGTCCAGCTCCTCGGCGACGGACGCCAGCTCGCCCGCGTCGCCCTCGTCCCGGGCCATCCCCCCCAGCTCCTCGAGGTCGGCGAGCTCGTGTTTGAGCCGCTCGGCGCGGTCGAGCTCCCCGGTCAGGCGGGTGGCCTCGGCGGTGAGCCTGCCGGCCCCCTGAGAATCGCCCCAGAAGCCGGGCTCGGCCATGCGGCGGTTCAGCTCATCCAGCCGCTTTCGTTTGGCCTCCGGGTCAAAGGCACCCCCAGAGGTCGCTGACGGCTTGACGGGCGCGTTCCAGGCTCTCCTGCATATCATCCATCGTCGCTCCTTGGACTCGAATCGGAAACGTGCCCCGCCGAGGGATGGTCTATGGTAGGCCGAGGGCGGCTTTTTTTCAAGCGCCGCGGTTACGGGAAGGACGGGTCGGAATCGCCGGGTTCCCTCCGGCGGCGCGGGCGTCCGGCCGGTCCGCCCATTCTATCACTTCCACGGGCGCCCGAGGTGGCGCGCCTCATCGCCGGCTCACATGAAACGCTTGAACAGCCCCAGCACCCCCTGCTTCCAGGGCGTGCGGTGGGTCACCCCGGCCTGGGCCGTCGCCTCGGGCTTGTTCTCCAGATACCATCGGTAGGAGCGGATCAGCGCCTCGGCGTTGGAGTAGCGCGGCTCCCAGCCCAGAGCTTCCTTTATCCTGTCTATGGAGACGTAGGAGTCCTTATCGGCCGTGCCGTAGACCCAGCGGTAGAGCGGTGAGACGTTTATCAGGCGGAAGAATCCGAGGGCGGGCTTGACCAGCCAGGGCGGAAATCCGACCGGCCGCCCGCCGGTGCCGGCGAAATCGCAGAGCTCCCGCACGTCCTCGCGGATGGGCCGCAGGTTCCAGGCCCCGACGTTGAAGGTGTCGTCGGCCTTCTCCAACTCGGCGGTGAGGCAGAGCCAGATGGCGTCGCAGAGGTCATCCACCTCGAGGAGCTGGTAGAGGTTGGAGCCGTCGCCGATGAGCGGTATCCGGCGGCCCGACTCGATCCAGTCGTAGAGTATCTGGAATACGCCCAGTCGGTGCGTGCCGATGAAGGTTTTCGGCCTCACGACGGGGACCGGGTAGCCCGCCTCGCGGTGCCGCCTGACGACCTCCTCGGCCTGAATCTTGGAGACGCCGTAGTGCCCCACGCCGATGAGCCGGTCGTTCTCGAAAATAGGATGCGTCTTCGGCACCCCGTAGACCGCCGTGGAGGAGACGTGCACCGTGCGCGGCACCCCGGCCTCGCGCGCCGCGGTCAGGACGTTGTCGGTGCCCCCGACGTTGGTCGAGTAGATGTCCCGCTTCTTCCACAGGGGGAGCGCGGCGGCGCCGTGGACGACCAGCTCCGGCCCGGTCTCGCCGAAGACGCGCCGCAGGCCCTCCAGGTCCCGCACGTCCTGGATGACCAGGCGCGTACCGGGCGGGTACTCGTCGAGGTCGGCGTCGGCGATGTCCACCAGGGTTATCTCCCCGACACCCTTTTCGGCGAGCTTGTGGGCCATGTGCAGGCCCAGGAACCCGGAGCCTCCCGTTATCATTGCGCGCAAATCTACACCGCCTCGCGTTCGTCGTCGTATTGCGCCCGTTGGGTCGAGAACGAAATTTTAAAACACCCGGTTTACGAATGCTATTATAATGTTGATGTTGCTCGCTTCCAATGAGGGGATGCATGGATGATTCGGGGTTGCGCGACGAGGCCGCCGGGCTCCTGTCGGCCCTCATCCGGTTCAACACCACCAACCCGCCGGGGAACGAGCTCGAGTGCGCCCGGTTCCTGGCGGGCTGGCTCACCGAGCGCGGGGTCCACGCCGAGGTCGTCCAGAGCGCGGCCGGGCGGGGTAACGTCGCGGCCCTCCTCCCGGGCGACGAGGGCAAGAAGCCGCTGTTGATAATGGGGCACCTGGACGTGGTGCCGGCGGGCGATTTTGCCAAGTGGAAGCGGGACCCCTTCGGCGGCGAAATCGCCGAGGGCTGCGTCTGGGGCCGGGGGGCCATAGACTGCAAGGGGGTGGTGGCGGCCCAGGCGGTGACGCTGGTGGAACTGGCGAAAAAAGGCGGCGGCGGGCGGCCGGTGCGCTTCCTGGCCACGGCCGACGAGGAGGTGGGCGGCGGCGCCGGCATCGGCTGGATAGTCAAAAACCGACCCGAGCTGGCCGACTGCTGGGCCTCCCTCACCGAGGGCGGCGGCGAGGTTTACGACATCGGCGGACGGCGATTCGCCTCCTTCATGATCGGCGAGAAGGGCCAGCTCCGCCTGCGATTCACCATCCGCGGGACCCAGGAGCACGCCGCCGCGCCGGGGGACGATCAGGCGATGTACGTTCTGGGCGAGGTCCTGCGCAGGCTGGAGAAGCTGCCCCTCGAGTACCGGATGCTCCCCGCCAACCGGGGGCTCCTGGACCGGCTGATGGGCGATGACGGGCCCCTGATGAAGCGGCTGGAGCGTGGCGACGCCCGCGCCTGGGAAAAGCTCCTCGGGGACTTGGGCAAGCTCTCCGCCCGGCTGCCCGCGCTCTTCAAGGCCGTCTACGCCGACACCCTCGCCCCGACCATGGTCAAAGGCAGCGAGAAGCTCAACATCATCCCCGGCGAGGTGGTCCTCTACTGCGACTGCCGCCTTTTGCCCGGCAGCGAGCCCGAGGACAGGCTGGCGCTTTTCAAGAAACTGGTGGAGGACCTGCCCGTGGATGTCACTGTGGAGAACGCCCATCCGGCCAGCGCCTCCGACCCGGACCACCCGGTGGTGCAGACGGCGCGGGAGCTCCTGCCCAAGTGGGACCCCAAGCTCGAGCTCATCCCCACCATCTGCCTGGGGGGGACCGACTCGCGGCAGCTCCGCTGGGCCGGTTACGACGCCTACGGGTACGTCCCCTTCCCCTCGGAGCCGAACCCGGCGGACATGCCGACGCGGGTCCACGGGTTGAACGAGCGGCTGGAGCTGGAGCTGTTGGGGGAGATAACCCGGCGGCTGCTGTGGCTGGTGGGTGAGCTGCGGCGGAGGTAGATTCGCCTCCCCCGGTTGTGGTGACGTAGGGGCCGACCGACGGCGCGCCGTTCAGGTCGGCCCGTTTTTTTAAGGTAGGGCGGCCCCGTAGGATAAATCCTCTGCGGGCCGCCGCGTATTGCGATGCCGTAGGGCGGGGTTTCCTAACCCCGCCGCGTTTTCTACGTTCCCTACCCCTACCCTCACCCCAACCCGTAGGCGCGCCTCTCCCTGGAAGGGAGAGGGGGCCGATACACCCCCCTCCCCAACCCTCCCCCCAGAGGGGGGAGGGGGCCATTACAACCGCACGACGGCGACGCGCTGGCGGCCGGCGAGGTCCTTCCTTATCTCCACTCCCTCCACTCCGGCGATTTCGGAAAAAATCCGCCGCACCGCCTCCCCCTGGCCGTCGCCGATTTCCACGAGCGCCAGGCCGTCGGGCTTGATTAAATTTCCCAAAGTCCCGGCGAGACGCCGGATGACCGCCAGGCCGTCTTCGCCGCCGTCCAGGGCTTTTCCCGGGTCGTGGTCGCGCACCTCGGGCTCCAGACCGGGGATTTCCCCCGCGGGCACGTAGGGTGGGTTGCAGCAGACCAGGTCGGCTTTTCCCAAAAGTCCCGCGGCGAGGTCCGCCTGGACGACCGCGACCCTCTCCCCCACGCCGCAGAGCGCCGCGTTCTCTTTCGTCAGCTCCACGGCCTCCGCCGAGGTGTCGGTGGCGATGAGGCGCAGATTTACCCGGTTCACGGCCAGGGCGCAGGCGATGTTCCCGCAGCCGCAGCCGAGGTCGTAGGCCAATCCCGCGTCGTCAGTCAAATAATCGAGGGCCAGGCCGACCAGGGCCTCGGTTTCGGGGCGGGGGATGAAGACGCCGGGGCGGACCTCGAGCCGTATCCCGTAGAACTCCGTCTCGCCGAGAATGAGCTGGAGCGGCTCGCGTCGTGCGCGGCGCTCCACGTCGGCCGTGAAACAGTCAAACGACGTTTCATCCAAATCGGCCCCGGCGTAGAGCCCGTGGCGCTCCACGCCCAGGCGCCGGGCGAGGAGGAGCTCGGCGTCGGCGCGCGGCGAGGCGACGCCGGCGGCTTTCAACCGCTCTTCGGCGGCGCGGAGGGCCTCGGGCGCTGTGGGGGGCCGGTTCATCCGTTTATCAATTGACAAAATTTTTCGCGTTGCTTAACATTGCGTGTCTGCACGTAAGGATTCTCACTTCCGGCAAGGAGGCCGTCATGTATGGTAACTTGGTGGGTTTCGGAGCTGTCACCTGGATTCTGGTGGTGCTTGGGGCCTGGGTGGCTCCGGCGATAGTGGGCTACATCATCGGGAAGAAGAAGGGTAAAGGTGGCATCGGCATAGTGCTCGGCCTTTTCCTCTCCTGGATCGGCGTCGTCATTGTAGCCGTGTTGGGCGACGATGTGAAGCGAGACCAGGAGCACCAGGAGATGATGGCGGCGGTGGGCGGGACCAAGGAAGTCGTGAAGGTCAAGTGCCCCCAATGCGGCGCCCTGGCGGACGAGGGTGTCAAGTTCTGCCCGGGGTGCGGCGCGCCGATGTAGGTTTTGGAATTATCGGCGGTCGGGGC
>DATKYS010000055.1 GCA_035528375.1 bacterium | reverse complement strand
TACCGCGTCCGGGTCGGGCCGTTCCACGACCCGGAGGAGGCCGCCGGGACCGCCGCCGAGCTGCAGGAGAAGTACGGGCTCTCCCCCTACATCCCCCGGTAAGTGCTTAGCCTATTCACTCTTTCAGTGATGGGCTCATCTATAGGAATAGATGAACTTTTATGTTACTCCTTGAAATCCTAACAAGTTTAATAATGTGTTTTCTGAGCTTGATAGGTAAAATAATCTTTAAAAAAAGAATAGACCGCATTAAAAATAGTATTTTTGGTCAATGGCTTTATTTTAAAAACCAATTAATCGGCGTTTGGGTGTGGGACGACGAAAAAGAACATAAATATATATATCTTTCGTCTAAAGATGCAATTGAAGGTAGTAAGCAGAATTACACTCATCCAGGAATACAAAAAACGCATATAACTCTAAACGAGCACGATAACACTCTTTACAGACTTGGATTTATTGGCGGTAACAACGATAAAGGCTCCTTTGATAGTCGAGGTAGAATTGAACATAGAAATATACCGTCTAAGCTAACATTACATTGTTTAAAATGGAGAATTTCTTTACCTAGTGGTGCACAGCGATTATTTGTGCGTTCATGGGCTTTTATTGCGTCTCAAGCAAGTCATCTTATTGGCACAAATATAAATAATAATATTAACTATGCCTTACTGCTATATATACAAGACAAGGTAGCAACACAAAAAGATATTCAAGAAAGTTCTAAAGTATTTGGAGATAAAGCTAAAAAAATAAATAAGGTAAGAAATATTACTCAGTTACACCTTAAATTGAAAGTGAAAGGATTGCTGAAGAAAGCATTCCAAATACCCATATATGTAATTCAAACACGGGCTCCCGAATTTGTCAGGCAATTAATGGATTCTAAATAAAATTATGACTTTGAAACCAAGCACCGACTGCCGCTGGTATCTGGGCGACCGGCCCTGCCGGTTCAAACGCCTTTGCCCGGACTGCCCGCACCACGCCCCGCGCGGCGCGGAGATTTTAATCATCAAGCTGGGCGCCCTGGGCGACGTCCTGCGCACCACCGCCCTTCTGCCCGCCCTACGACGACGCCACGGCGACGACGCTTTTTTCACCTGGGTCACCCGCCCCGAGGCCCTTGACCTGGTGGCGAACCAGCCGCTGGTTGACGAAACCCTTCCCTTCGACCTCGAGACGGCCGTCGGCCTGCGCGGGCGGCGCTTCGACACCGTTTACGTCCTGGACAAGGACCCCGCAGCCACGGGACTGGGGCTCTCTGCGGAGGCCGGGGAGCGGCGGGGCTTCACCCACGACGGGCGCGGCGCCCTCGTACCGGCCAACCCGGAGGCGGAGTACTACTGGCGGCTGGGGCTGGACGACGAGGAGAAATTTTCCAAGAACACCCGGTCGTACCAGGAGCTGCTGGCCGGAGCGCTGGCGCTGGACTACCGGGGCGAGCCCTACGAGCTTCGACCGTCCGAGGAGGACCGGCGGGCGGCGGCTGATATTCTGGACGGAGAGAGAAAAGTAAAGGGCCTGGACCCCGACGCGCGGCTCGTCGGCCTGAACATCGGCGCGGGCGGGATCTTCGCCAACAAGAACTGGCCGCCCGGGCGATACGCCGAGCTGATGACCCTCCGGCCCGGATGGACCTTTTTAATCCTCGGAGGTCCCGCCGAGGCCCGGGCGATGGAGGTCCTGGGGGAATCCCCCAACGCACTGGCCGGGGGGAGCGACAACCCGCTACTCCGCTTCGCCGCCCTGGCGGAAAGATGCGACGCAGTGGTCACCGGCGACACCCTGGGGCTGCACGTGGCGCTGGCCGTGGGAACCCCCGTCGCGGCCCTCTTCGGACCCACCACCCCCCGGGAGATTGACCTCTACGGCCTGGGGGAAAAGCTTATGGGCGACTACGACTGCGCCCCCTGCTACCGCCGCACCTGCGACGTGAGCCCGTCCTGCGTGGAGGCCATCGGCGCGGACGCGGTGCTCGAGGCCGTGGAACGGATCCTCCGTGGCTGAACTGCGCCTCGAGGGCCGGGGACCCTCCCCCCTGGGCCGATATTCCGTAAAGATATCGCCGGGCGACCGTCTCTGCGTGACGGGCGGACCGGGCTCCGGTCGGACGACCTTCTGCCGGCTGCTGGCCGGCGTCCTTTCCCCCGAGAAGGGCGGCCTGACCCTGGACGGCGCGCCCTATTCGCCGCCCGACGGCCGTACGACCGCCCCGGTGGGTTATCTGCCCTTTCCCGCTCCCCCCCTGGGCCGCGCACAGGTCTCAGACGCGGAAACCGCCCGTCTACTCGGCGTCGAGCGATTATTGGGCAGGGAGGGCCCCTTCTCCGCGGGCGAAAACCAGCTCCTGCATTTTGGAAAAATTCTGAGCCGGGGTCACGCCTTCCTGGCCCTGGACCAGCCGCTCGCCCCGCTGAGCCCCCGGGACGCGGCGCGGGTGCTGGAAGTTTTAAATAAATCCGCCTGCGGCATCCTACTCACCGCAGCCGAGCCGCTCGAAGGTTGGCGCAACCTGAACCTCACCGGCGGTGAGCTGACCGAGAGCGACCCATGACCCGACGGGCCCTGCCCTGGTGGAGCTCCCTGGTGGCCCTGGCCCTGGTCTCGGCGCTCGTCTGGGCCGGGTTTTTTTTCGGCTCGCGGCTCATCCGTCCCGCACGCGGGCTCCAAGCCTACGGAGCCGTCACGCCCCCGCCCGAAACGGCCACCACCAGCCTGGTTCTCTGCGGCGACGTGATGCTGGCGCGGGGGGTGCGGGAAAAATCCGAGGCGGCCGGAGACACGGCCTGGCCCTTCCGCAACAACCTTTTCCTGACCGTCAACGCCGACGTCGCCTTCGCCAACCTCGAATCGCTCTTTTCCGAAAACCCCGACCCGAACCCGGCCCACCTCGTATTCCAACTCCGCCACGAGCAGGTGGAGGCGCTCCGGGTGGCCGGCTTCGATGCGGTATCCCTGGCCAACAACCACGCGGGCAACGTGGGGCGCGCCGGGATGGCCTATACGGTGGACCTTCTGCGCTCCAACGGCATCGCGCCGTCCGGCGGGGGGCACAATCTGGCAGAGGCCCACCGGCCCGCCGTCGTGGCGACGCCGAGACTCACCTTCGCCTTCTGCTCTTACGCCGCCGCCATCTCCCTGGTCGCCACCGACGACGCCCCGGGGCACACGGCCTGGGGCCTGGATCTCCTCCGGGAAGACCTGGCCCGGGCTGAAGGGGAAGCCGACGTGGTGGTGGTCAGCCTCCACGCAGGCGACGAGTACGCCCCCCGGGAGAACGGTTTGCAGCGCGATTTCGCGTACGCGGCCATTGACTCGGGCGCCGACATCGTCGTCGGGCACCACCCCCACGTCCTCGAGCCCATAGAGATTTACCAGGGTCGGCTCATCTGCTACTCCCTGGGCAACTACGTCTTCGATCAGCCCTGGAACTACGACGCCGGGCAGACGGCGGCGGTGGAGGTGCTCCTGCGGGGGGATGAACCGCGACGGGCCTACATCCACCCGCTACGGATAAACGCAGATTTCCAGCCCGAGCCGGTGGACGGCCTCGCGGCGGAGGAGATTCTCAGGCGTCTGGGCCTGGAAACGACCCGCATCGAGCTGGGTCAAGATTGACCGGAATTCCGAGTCTTTTGGCGTTAGACTGAAGTAACGGCCTAAACAGAAGCAGGTGCACCATGAGATGGATTGCGGTCATCCTGCCCCTCGTCTTCGGCATAGCATCGGCCGACGTGGGGCCCGACGGCGGTTATTCCGGCTCCTACGCCGGCGGCGGCCCCTTCGTCCGCTACTACGTCTACGACCTGGCCGACGTCTCGTCGAGCTTCGGGGGTCACTTCCTCGTATTGGGCGGGAGGGGCTACGGCGCGGTGAACGACTGGTTGCGTCTCGGCGGCTGCGGCGGCGGATCCGTGTCAGTCCTCGGCGAGGCGGACGAGGCGAACAACGATTCGGGCCTCGGCTTCGGCGGCTTCACCGTCGAGCCCTACTTCGCGCTCACCGACTGGCTCACCGTCTCTCTGCCGATCCTGGTGGGCGGCGGGGGGTATGAGTTCCGGCACCTCGTCGAGGAGTACCCGGATCACGAGTACCGCTACGAGCTCTACGAGTCCGCCTTCTGGCTCGTTGACCCCTGTATAGAGGTCATGCTCAAGCCGAATCCCTTCATGGGGGTGGGCCTCCAGGGCGGGTACAGCCTGTTCTTG
>DATKYS010000054.1 GCA_035528375.1 bacterium | reverse complement strand
TCGGCCCGGCTCGGGGACGAAACGCCGATGGCGCCGGTGAAACCGAGCGCGGCCGAGAAGGCGACGGCGCAGAGCAAAAATGTTATCGTCCTGGTCATGAGGTTACCTTCTTCATTTTTGGTTTTTTACACGACTAAATTTGTTTAGCACAAATAATTAAGGCCGTCAATGGCCACCGGAATAAAAAATACCGGAACTGGAATATAAAAAGGGCCGCCCGAGGGCGGCCTTCCCGTATCGGCTTTTTCCACGTCTATGGGCCGTTGGAACCGTCGTAGTCGCTCAGGCGGCGCCGCAGGGTGGAGAGGGATATCCCCAGTATCTTCGCCGCCTTGGTCTTGTTGTCCCCGCAGAGGGACAGGGCGCGCTCGATGTGCTCCCGCTCCACCAGTTCCAGGGGGCGGATCGGCTTTTCGTCGTCCTTCATCATGGCGGGGGCCTTCGCCGCGACGAGCTCTATCAGCACCGCGGGGTCCGGTTCTCCGCCGCCGGCTAGGATCAGCGCCCTCTCCAGCACGTTACGCAGCTCGCGCACGTTTCCCGGCCAGTGGTAAGCCTCCAGGACCTGCAACTGCTCCGGGGGCAGGTCGGTGTAGGCGCCGTCCGTCAACCGGTGCAGGAGGTTGCGACAGAGCGGCCGGATGTCCTGGGGGCGCTCGCGCAGCGGCGGAACGTGGATGGTGATGACCGCCAGGCGGTAGTAGAGGTCCTCCCGGAAACGGCCCTGCTTTATCTCCTCGACCAGGTTGCGGTTCGTCGTTGCGATGACCCTCACGTTCAGTGGAATTTCGACGGAACCGCCCAGTCGGCGGATTTTTCTATCCTCCAGCACGGTTAGGAGTTTGCTCTGTAGGCGGATGGGCATCTCGGCTATCTCGTCCAGGAGCAGGCTGCCCCCCGTGGCCAGCTCGAAGACGCCCTTGCGGCGGTTGGCCGCACCGGTAAAGGCGCCCTTCTCGTGGCCGAAGAGCTCACTCTCGATGAGGGTCTCGGGAATCGCCGAGCAGTTGAGCGTGAGCAGCTCCTCGCCGCGGTCGCTCAAGCGGTGGATGGCCCGCGCCACCACCCCTTTCCCCACCCCGGTCTCGCCGGTGATTAAAAGGGTGGAATCGCTTTGGGCGGCCAGGGAAACCAGGCGGTCAATGCGCCGCAGGGCGGGCGAGTTGCCCGTGAGTTGATCGTTGGCGGGAGTGTGGGAGAGTTGGAAGCTGCGTATCTGCTGCTGCCGTTCCAGCTCGATGAGCTCGAAGGCCTTTGCCACGGAGAGGTAGAATTCCTCCATCTCCAGCGGCTTGGTCAGGTAGTCGTAGGCCCCGGTCTTCACCGCCTCGACGGCGTCGGAGATGGAGCCGTACGCCGTGATGAAGATGATCTTCACCCCGGGGTCGGTTTGGATGAACTGGCGGGAGAGCTCCAGCCCGTTCGTGTCGGGCAGAATCTGGTCCAGGAGAACGACGTCGGGGTGCCAGGTGTTGAATAGCTCAACCCCCTCGCTCCCCGTGTTGGCGAAGCGGGCGTCGTAGCCTTCTTGCAGAAGACCGTCGCAGGCCGTTTCGCAGAAACCTAAATCGTCGTCAACGAGAAGAACTTTTGGGCGCAGCTTCATCGTGCCACCTCAAACGCGGTCCCGGGGGACCGATGTTGGATTGATAAACGTCAAACGGGGAGCTTCGTGGCCTTCTCCCCCGAGTAGAGGGGGAGCCACAGCTCCACGGTCGTCCCCTGGTTGGGTTTGCTCTGGATCTTCGCCTCGCCGCCCATCTGCATCATCCTCTTCTGGACGATGGCCATCCCCAGGCCCGACCCCTCCGGTTTGGTGGTGAAGAGCGGGGTGAAGACCTTCGTCAGCTCGTCTTCCGGAATCCCGCGCCCGTTGTCGGCCACGGTGATGACGGCCCAGTCGTTCCCCTTCGGGCGCATGTACAGCGGCCGGCAACCGATGGAGACGAGGGGGTTTTTCGCGTTGCGGGTGGCGGCTATGGCATTGTCCACGACGTTCAAGAGAACCTGGATCAGGGCGTCCCTGTCCACGTTGATCCGCACGTCGGAGAAGGACATGTCCACCTCGCAGTCCACGTCGGAGTGACGCGCCAGGTCCACGAACAGGCCTGATTTCTCCTGGAGGAACCGGTCCAGGTAGATCGGGTTGAGCTCCAGCTTGTCGAACTTCTGGTACTCCTTCAGCACGCCGAGCAGCCGCTCGGCCACCTTGAAGGTGTCCAGGCAGCGTATGAAATAGGTTTCCCTCTTTTCGGGGTCGAAGTTCAGGTAGTTCTTCCAGAGGACGGAAAGCGTGGTTTTCAGCGTGTTGAGGGCGTTTCCCATCTCGTGGCGGATGGAGCTGAAGATGTGCTCGGCCTGGTTGATCATGGCCTGACGCCGGAGGGCCTCATCGGCGCGCCGATGGACGGTGATGTCGCGACCGACGAAGACGGCCCCGACGAGCTGGTTGGACGGGTCGTAGCGCGGCGTGAGCGTAAGGGAGAAGTCTCCGTCGAGGTGCGCCAGATGAAGCTCTCGGGAAAAACTCTCGCCCGAGCCCCAGGTCTCCGGCAGCATGTACTCCACGGGCGGTTCCGGCGTTCCGTAGAGCACGTCGTAGAAGTGCTTTCCGATTAGTTCTTTGACGTTTATGGAAAGCCGCGCGGCCAGGGACAGGTTGGCCCGGATGACCCGTCCGGTCGTGTCCAGGATGGCAATCATGTCGGGCACGGTGTCGAAGGTGCGCTCCCATTCTTGTTTGGCGGTGAGTATCGCCACCTCCATACGGATGCGCTCGGTGACGTCGCGGATGATGCTCGTGTAGAACTGCCTCGAGCCTTGCTTCCAGCCCTTGACGGAAATTTCGACGGAAAATTCGTGACCGTCCTTGTGCATGGCGGAAACCGGTCGGTGTTGACCGGAGAGGAGGGTGGCCTTCGTGGTCTTCAACCCCTGGATGCCTTCCTTGAAGCCGTTCTGGAACCGGTTCGGGATTATTTGGGTCAGGGATCGGCCCACGATTTCGTCCTCCGTGTAGCCGAACATCATCTCGGCGGCCCGGTTCCAGAAAGAGATGAGACCTTCATCGTCAATGGTGACGATGGCGTCCCGGGCGTTCTCGACCACGGAGCGGTGGCGCTCCTCGGAATTCTTGAGCGCCTCTTCGGCCAGTATCTTGTCCGTGACGTCCTGGTACGCGTTGACTATCTCGCCGGAGGGGAGTTTGTAGATGTAACTCTCCCGCCAACCGGAGATGCGCTCATCTTTGTAGAGCCAGGCGGGCAGATATTCGGAGCCCCCCTTCCGCCAGACCTTCTTTATTACATCGAGGATTCCGGTATCCTTCAGTCCGGGAAATACTTCGGTGATCCTGGCCCCGATGACACGCTCTGTCTCGAGCCGGTTGATCTTCTCGGCCGCTCGGTTGAAGTCCTTGAAAATGAAATCCTTCCCGCCCTCGACCGCCTCGAGGATGGAAATCCCGATGCTCATGTAGTGGAAGAGCTGACGGTAGCGCTTTTCGCTCTCGTGTTGCGCCTGTTCCGCCCGCTGGCGCATAAAGGCCACGGCGGCCTGGTTGATGAACGCCTCCACCATGTCCCGGTTGGTTATTCTTTGCCCCTTCTTCATCAAGATGACCACGGAGCCGAGGAGAGTGTTCTGCTTGAGGAGGCCCATGAGGTAAGTTTGGCCTGCTCCCATGAGTTTCCGCAGGGCTCCGGCCGTGCTCTTCGAAATCGCTCCCCCCGAGTGCCGGTCGTATTCGGCCGAGATGTGGCGCAGGCGGCCCTTTTTCATCACGTCGCCGATTTCATCGGTGAAGGGTATCTCCCACCCGATGGGGTCCTGCCCCAGCACCTTCAGGATGCCGCCCAGGCGTTTCCCGAGACCGGCGACCGCGTGGAGGGTGAAAACGCCATCTTTCAAGTCGAGGGAGGTGACGGCGACTACCAGGGAGCCCGGCACTATCTCCCGTACCTTCTCGGCCACGTAGTCGTAAAGGTTCTCCCCCGGCGTCTGAGCCACGAACTCCATCGCCGTCTTCGAGAGAAAAGCGAGGTCGCGGAGATACTCCTTCTCGCGTTCTTCGGCGCGTTTGATCGCCGTGACATCCCGCATCGTGCCGTCGTGGTAGAGGATTCTCCCCGTGTCGTCCTGGACGGCTCGGACGTTGAGGGAGGCCCAGAATCTCTCCCCCCCATTGCGCAGGAGCTCGGCCTCGAAGTTGGTGACCACCCCCGAGATGCGGAGCCCTTTCCTCAGCTCCAGTCTGTGCGCCTGACTTGCGTACAAATCGTTGACCCGCATTCCCATGAGCTCGTCCGCGGAAGTACGCCCGAACATTTGCACCATGGCCGGGTTCACGGAGATGAGCCTACCGTCGGGCGTCGCCCGGAAGATGCCGATGGGCAGGTTCTCCTGGAGCGTGCGGTAGCGCTGCTCGGAGACCTTCAGTTTCTTCTCCAGCTCGTGTTTGTAGAGCGCCGTTTCGATGGTCGTGTGCAGACCGCGCTGCTCGAAAGGCTTGACGATGTAGCCGAAGGGACCGGTTATCTTCGCCCGCTCCAGCGTCGTCTCGTCGGCGTAGGCCGTCAGGTAGACGACCGGGATGTCCAGCTCGCGGTTTATCCTCTCCGCCGCTTGGATGCCGTCCATCTCCCCTTTCAGCATGATGTCCATGAGCACAAGATCGGGGATGGCGCCGATGGCGGTCCGGACCGCCTCTTCACCGGTGGACGCCAGGCCGACGACCGTGTACCCGAGGTTGTTCAACCGGTTCTCGATGTCCCGGGCGACGATCATCTCGTCCTCGACGACCAGCACTTTCACTTTTTCCCCTTTGGGCTCGGTTTCCCTCTGACTCGTACTTGGCATGGGATCTATCCCCCTCAACCGGGTAGATGGGCCCCCCGCGTGGATGGGCCCCCATGGGAAAAGGTGATGGTGAATGCCGTGGGGTCCTTTCGGCGCAACTCCAGTTCCCCCTGTAACTGCTCAACCATCATTCTCACCAACTGCAGCCCCAATGACTTGGTCTTGCCGATGTCGGTCCCTTCGGGGATGCCGATGCCCGAGTCCGCGATGCGTAAGCTGAGGCGGCCGTCGCCGACCTTTTTCACGCTGATGCTGACCCGACCCTTACCGTCGGGGAAGGCGTGCTCGATGGAGTTCGCCACCAGCTCGTTGACGCAAAGCCCCAGCGGGATGGCGGTGTCAATGCCGAGGTCTACGTCGTCAATGTCAAGCTCGTAGTCGAGGTCGCCCAGATTGGTCGAGTAGGAGCTGAAGATGGAGCTCACGATGTCCGCCAGGTAAACCGGCAGATAGATGCTCCCCGTGTTTTGTGACTGGTAGAGCATCTCGTGTATGTGGGCCATTATCTTTATCCGGTTCTGGCTCTCCCGGAACGCCGCGATGGCGTCCGACTCCGTCAAATCTTCCGAACCGAGGTACAGGAGGCTGGAGATAATCTGGAGGTTGTTCGTCACCCGGTGGTGAATCTCCCTCAGGAGGACCTCCTTTTCCGCGATGACCTCCCTGAGTTTCTCCTCGTTCCTCTTCGTTTCGGTGATGTCTATGCAGGTGCCGAAGGTGACGGTGCGCTCCTCGAAGACGATGGGGTGGGTCCGAAACTCCAGGATGGCGATTGTGCCGTCCTTGCGCATAAGGTGCATGTTGTAGTGGTGTATGTTCTCGTCTTTCTGTTGGCGGATTTCCTCCCGGATTTCCTCGGTTTTCTGCTCGTCGGGCACCTCCATCCGCTTGGTGTCCCCGGCGAGGAGCTCCGCTTTGGTATAGCCCGTTATACGCTCCATAGCCGGGTTCGCGAACAGGAGCCGCCCGTTGTCGTAGATGTACACTCCGATCTGGGCCTCCTCGGTGAAGGTCCGGTACCGTTCCTCGGACGCCCGCAAAGCCGCTTCGGCCATTTTCATCTCGGAAATGTCCATGACGATGGCGTTGAACCGGATGATTTCGCCACCGAAGAGGGTGAGCGTCGGGCAGGAGAAGCAGTGCACGGTGCGGCCGTCTTTGCGGATGCCCCTGAACTCGATTTGAGGCTTATTTTCCGGCTGCTTCAAGGCGTTGAAGAATATTTTTAGGAAGTGCTTTTTATCCTCCGGATGTAGGTAATCCGCGAATGGTGTGCCCAGGAGCTCTTCTTCCGTGTAGCCGTACATATTGCAGAGTCGCTCGTTGACCATGGTGAATCTGCCGCGGACGTCGGTGGTGGCGATGCCGACCCCGGCGCTGTTGACGAGGCTCTTGTAGCTCAGCTCGCTTTTCTTCAGTTCCTCCTCGGCCCGTTTTTTATCGGTGATGTCCTCCACTGTTCCCTCGTAGAAGAGGGTCTTGCCGTCGGCGTCCCGCACCGCCCTCGCGCTCTCCCGGATGTGGAACGGTGTGCCGTCGCGTTTGAGCCAGACGGATTCCAGACCGACGACCACCCCGTCCCGCTCGATGCGCTCCTTGAAGGTCGAGCGCGAATACCGGGGCGCGTACCCATTCTCCTCCAGGTTCCGCCGGGTCAGTTCCTCGAAGGAACCGTAGTCGAGCATCTTCACCAGGGCCGGGTTACCCATGAGGATTTTTCCGTCGGGCGTGGTCCGGTAGAGTCCGATGATTGAGTTGTCGAAAACGGCCTTGAAGCGCTCCTCGGTTTTTTTCAGTTCCTCCTCGACCCTCTTCCTTTCGGAGATGTCGCGGGACATCCACACGATGGCGGTGGCTTTCCCCGTCTCGTTAAAAATGACTCGACGCGCATCGGACAGCCAGCGATACGCGCCGTCTTTGTGGCGCAGGCGGTACTCGATGACCGGATTTTCCAGCGCCCCGCGCCCGTTGTCCCACAGCTTTTCAGCATCCGCCAGCAGCATCGGCATGTCGTCGGGGTGAATCCTTTTTATCAACTCGCCGGTTTTCGCCATCTCGATGAACTCTTCGGTGGTGTAGCCGAGGATTTTCTCCAACGCCGGGCTCAGATAGGCGTAGCTTTTATCCTCCAGGTTGACTCGGTAAAAAAGGTCCTGGGTGTTCTCCACCAGGAAGCGGTATCTCTTTTCCGATTCTACGAGCTCCTCCTCGGTCCTCTTGCGTTCGGAAATGTCGCGGTAAAAAACCATGTCGGCGGGTTTGCCCTCGTAGTTGACCACCTCCACGCTGACCTCGACGTGGACCGGCTCGCCGTCTTTTCGCTCAAGGACGCTCTCGAAGAGCCGGGGGGCTTCGCCGCCGGCCATTCGTTTTTTAAACATCTCGAGGAACCGGGGCAGTTCGGACTCCGGGACGTAATCCGCCGCCCGGGTCCCGATCATCTTCTCCGCGGTGCGCCGGAGCATCTTCGCCAGGCTCGGGTTGACGTACCTGAGAATTAAATCCTGAATGATGGCGACGCCGTCGTTCGTGCTCTCGACGAAGGTGCGGTAAATTTCCTCCGATTCACTGAGGGCAGTCCGCGTCTTCCCCCCGCGCTCCAGGAGTCTTTTGAGGAGGAACAACAGGGCGGAGAAGCAGAGCCACACAGCGAGTCGGTGGAAGATTTCGTAACCGGACAAGTCGAGGAACAGGGCGTCCGCGAGCGGTTTTCCGAGGAACAGCGAATCGAACAGGGCGTCCAGAACCCAGACGGCGAGTCCCGTGAGCACGATGAGGAGGATGAAGTGGGGCCTACGCTTCATGAGCCACCTGGGGCGTTTTTTCCGAGAAGGTTATTCTGAACTCCGCACCCTTCCTTCCATTCGGTTGCATACCCCTGTCCATCTCGATGACGGCGCCTATCTGCTGGGTGAGCATATTTACCAACTGTAACCCTAAGGTTTTCGTGTTTTCCAAGTCAAGATCGTCCGAGATGCCCACCCCGTCGTCGGCCACCAAAAGCGTGTAGTCGCCGTTCCCCGCGCCCTTCAATCCGATTGAAATGATGCCCTTGCGCTCGTCGGGGAATGCGTGCTCCAGTGAGTTTGAGACGAGCTCGTTGATGATGAGGGCCAGTGGGATGGCCGTGCTGATGTCCAGGTACAGGGGAGAGAGGTCGAGCCGAGGGGTGACGAACCGCGAGTCGTCGGTGTAGGTGAGGAGGAGAGAGTCGAGCAGGCTGCTGATGTAACCGGGGAAGTCTACCCGCGAGAGCTCTTTCGACTGGTAGAGCTTCTCGTGGATGAGCGCCATGGATTTTATCCGGTTCTGGCTGGTCGAGATGATGTCCAACACCTTCTCGTCCTGCGTCTTTCCGGCTTCCAGGTTCAACAGGCTCGAGATTATCTGCAGGTTGTTCTTCACCCGATGGTGGATTTCCTTCAGCAGGACCTCCTTCTCCTGGAGGGCGTTCTTTATCTGCTCCACGGACTTGTTGCGCTCGGTGATGTCTATCCCGGTGACGACGATGGTCACCGGCTGGTCGTGCTCGGTGAGGACCACGTTCCCCCGGGAGAAGAGGATGGTGCGTACGGAGCCGTCCTTGGCGATGATGCCGACGTCTATCTCCGGTGTGTCCTCGCCCCGGTTGGATTTATCCAAAAGACCGGCGATGAGCTCCCGGTCCTTTTCGACCACGAACTCCATCGCGTTTCTCCCCCGGACCTCCTCGCGGGTGTAGCCGAACTCCTTCAGGAGGGAGATGTTGGAATCCAGGAGGGTGCCGTCCACGCCGATGATGAGGTTGAGGGTGGTCGAGCCCTCGAAGAGGAAGCGGTACTGCTCCTCGGAGAGCCGCAGCGCCTTTTCGGCATTCACACGCACGGTCACGTCGCGGGAGGTGACGATCAGGCGGCCTTCGGGTGCCTTCGGGTCGCCCCTGACGGCGATTGAGAGCTCGAGCCAATGGGGACCATCGGGCATATTCAACACATAGACCGCCCCGTGGTGGCTCCCCTTCTCCACGGCCTGGGCGAGGGCGTCCATGATGATCCGGGCCGCCTCCGGGGGGATCACCTGGTCCACGGTTTTCCCGATGAAATTCTCCGGGGCGACGTAGAGCGTTGAGGCGTCGGGGGTGCGGAAGTCGTAAATTTTCCCCCGGTGGTCCACCTCGAAAAGGAGGTCGGGCAGGGAGTCCAGGGTCGCCTTCAGCTTGGCCTCGCTGTCGCGGAGGGCGTCCTCGGCCTCCTTACTTTTCGTGACATCGTGGAGGAAGACGAGGTCCGCCGGTTTGCCCCCGTACATGATCAGCCCGGCGTTGACCTCCATCATCACCCGGCGGCCCTCTTTGTGCAACATTACCGTTTCGTAGACGGGCGGCGGGTTTTCGCCTCCCATCCTGCTCCTGTAAGTGGTGAAAACCTTCTTTCTTTCCCCGTCCTCGATGTAGTCCACAAACGGGGTGTTCAACATCTCCTCTTTAGTATATCCCAAGAGCTCGGCCGTCCGCGGATTCACGTACTTGAAATTTTTGTCCTGGATGATGACGATGCCGTCGTTCGCCCGCTCCACCAGGTTGCGGTACTTCTCCTCGCTCTCGCGGAGCGCTATCTCCGCTCTCCGGCGGTCGGTGATGTCTCTCTGGACGGATATGGAGTGGATGGGCTTCCCATCTCGACCGAGGATCGTGGTGGCACTCAACAAGACGTGCCTTTTATCGCCGCCCTTAGTCTGGATGATCATTTCCTCATTCTGGAGTGTACCCGTCTCTTTCCACTGGGTGAGAAGCCGTTTCATCTTATCGTGCGATTCCGGGGCGTAGATGCGTCTCAACGGCGCGCCGACCAGCTCTCCCTTCTCGTAGCCCAGGGTTGAGAGCGCAGCTCCGTTGACGTCCAGGATAACACCCTCCGACGATACCATATAGCAGTAAGCCGGAGCGTTGTCGAAGAAATTGCGGAACTTCTCCTCGCTCTCCTTCAGCGCCGTTTCGGCCAGCCGCCGCTCGGTGATATCCTCGCCGGAGCTCAGGGTGCCTACGATGCCGCCGGTCTCATCGGTTAAGACGGTGTTGTTCCAGGCGATGAGCCGCATCTTTCCGGCGGAGGTCATCAGGTAGTTCTCCACGTACCTGAGCGGGTCCACCTCTCCGGCCAAGAGCCGGTTAAAGGTGTAGTTTGCCCGTTCCTGCGTCCAGTCGGGGATGAAGTTCTCTATCCAATTTTTCCCCACAATTTCCGCCTCGGGGTAGCCCAGGACCTCGCACCCCTTCTGATTGATGAGCGTCACCGTCCCCTGGGCGTCGAGGGCCAGGATTATCGTCCCGGCGATGTCGAGGTAGGTCTGCGCCCGGTCCCTCTCCTCTCGCAGAGCCTTCTCCACCTTTTTTTGCAGGGTGACGTCGTGCTCCATCTCCACGACGCCCTCTACCTTCCCCTCGGCATTTTGCAGAGGGAAGAGGGAAATTTCGATGGACCTCTTCCTGCCGCGGGCGTTCCTGTGCATATGCTCGAAGGTCTTCGGCTTCCCCGTTTTGAACACCTTCTCCAGGTGGCAGCTCTCCGGGCAGGGTTCATCTTGTCCGAGGGTTACCTTGTGGCAGGTTTTCCCGATGGCTTTTTCCCTGGAGCCGCCGTAGGTGCGGAGGAAGCTGTCGTTGACCTCCCGTATCCGGTAATCGGGGCCGATGACGGCAACGGAGTCGTACATCCCGTTGAGGATGCGGTCCAGGAGGTCGCGGGAGGCCCGCAGTTCCTCCTTGGCCCGCCGCTCGGCGGTGACGTCGGAAATCAGGACCAGGACGGAGGATATCTCCCCCTTTTCGTCCTGGATGGGGTTGGCGGATATCCGGCCGAAAATTTTTCCGCCGTCTTTGTGGTGGAACTCGGCCTCGTAGGGCGGGACGTCCAGCCCCTTGATGCGTTTGCGGAACTGCTGGAGCACTTTCAAGAGCCCCGTTTTCGTCAGTATCGGCAGGCTGGAAAGTCTCTTGCCGATAATCTCTTCCGGCTTGAAACCCAGCCACTCGTAAACCTTCGAGTTGGTGGTGATGACCCTCCCCGTACGGTCGAGGAGTGTTAAGGATTCGGGCGAGAGCTCGAACATGGAGCGGAAGCGCGCCTCGCTGGCGAGCAGGCCTTCCTCGGCCTGCTTGCGCTTGGAGATGTCCCGGGCGATTCCGAGGACCAGGTGCCTGCCGCCGGTTAGGATGGGGTAGGTACGTATCTCGATCGGGACCTGTTTACCCGATTTCCGTCTGAACACGAATTCATCGGGACCGGTACTTTTACCCTTCTTGTTCTGCTGGTACAAGCGGACGGCCATGGGGATCTGACCGACGGGGATCAGCTTCGCCTTGATGAAGTTCCTGCCGACGAGCTCCTCCCTTTTATACCCCGTTATCTCCTCGGCCGCGAGGTTGCCGTCCACGAAGATGCCCGAAAGGTCCATGATGTAGTAGGCGTCCGGGGCGTACTCGTAGAGCGATCGGAACCAGTCATCCGGGAGGTCGGCCTCCCCGTCCCGACTGAGTGAAGGCGGAGTCATCGTCGTGTCGGCGACGTTGTAGGCGGCGCACTCCAGCTTGTACTTCAGCTCCAGTCGGTCCAGCGGCTTCACCAGCCGGTAGGGATTGGGGTGATCGGGGTCTGTCGGTCCCTCCTCATCTTGCAGGATCAGGACGGGCACGCCCGGTATCACGATGGGACGGGAGCCGTTTTCGCCCGTGGCGTCGTAGAGGAGGACCTCCGCGGCCCGGCTTAAGGCGGACTCCAGGAGGTTGCCGTCCGCCGGGACGACACCGGCAAACGCGTGCCCGAAATCCTCCAGCAGCACCTTCAGCTCTTCGGCCAGCTTTCCGTCATCGGTTGCGAGGAGGACCCTTGCCATGCTCGGTCTCCCGGGGATTGTGAGAAAAGGTGTGCCGCTCTTTTAAATATTAAGGCAAGGACCCTGGTCCTTACCTGAATACGGGCGGTACATACTCCTCTTAAAAAATAGTGGTTTTCGTCAACTGTGGGTGTTGCTCATGGTGAATCTCCGATTCGTCAGCTCCGCCGGCATGGGGCACCGGGGGTGGCATTACTTTGGATGATTGATTGTCAGAGTAGTATCTCGGTCGCCCGGGAGACGAAACGTTCCACGTTCGTTTTAACCAGACGAATGGCCTCGCACACGTCCCGGATGGACTCGGTAACCGTCCCTGACGTCTCCGCGTCCCCGCGCGGGCACGGGGCAAAGACCTCGTTTTCGCAGTCTCGGGCTGCTTCGCACATTCTGGTCGGCATGATTACCCTCGCTGGAATTGGCGGATGGTACGCTTGACTATCCGGGGGTAGTGGGTCAGGGAGTCGCCGATCGTTGTCCTTCCCGGCCTCTTAAAAAGCGGGGTTTTCTTCGGTTTCTCCCTGTAAGAGGTGCGGTGTAGGGGTCTCCCCTTTGCTCATCGGTAATAAAAGCAACAAGCGTGCCATTTTGATACTCTTGAAAATCCGCTTAGGGGGCCGTTTTGCGTTACCGGGTTCGGTTGGCCCACGATAAACGAGTCAAAATGAAACGGTCATAATGAATTGGATAATTATGAATATATAAATTCATCTATTTATATACCCGGTCAGCGGTCATCCTCCGACACCACTACACCAAACTGCGGCGGCGCCTTACTCTGCTGGAGCACATTGACCGAGGACGGGGGACGTCCATCTTAGCGTTTTTAAGTAACACTCTGACAATCAACGTCATACACCTCGCATACCCCTGGTACGGCAATTGCTCTCCCCACCGGTGAGGAGAGCCATGAAAAAGGTCCTCTTGGTTGACGACGACTCCGCCTTCCTGGAGTCCCTCAAGGACGGCCTGGAGCAATACGACGACGGAATCGGTTACCTCGTCGCCGCCGACGGCGAGGAGGCCCTGCGCGTTCTGGAGAAAAACGAGGTCGTCACCCTGGTCACGGACCTGAAAATGCCCCACCTGGACGGGTACGGGCTCATCACCCGCGTCCTCGAACAGAACCCGGAAATACCCTGCATCGTGATGACCGCCCACGGCAGCGGTGAGCTCGAACGGACCTTCGAGGCCTACTCCATCGAGTACGTGGAGAAGCCCATTGACATGGACCATCTTCATCGAGTGGTAGTCAAGACGGTGAGGCATTGGGGCGAGCAGGGTCAGCTGCGGGGGGCGAGCCTCCCCGGTTTCGTCCAGATGGTGGAGCTGGAGCGGAAGAGCTGCCGGGTGGAAGTCTGCCGGTCCTTCGGCGGCGATCGGGGCGTTCTGTGCTTCACCGAGGGTCGTCTGCTGGACGCGGGGCTCGGCCACCTGCCTCCCCGGGAGGCGGCGCTCGAAATCCTGGGCTGGCAGGAGGTATACATCCGGATTCGTACGCAACGGAGCAGGTGCCGACCGCGGATATCCACCCCTCTCATGGAGCTCATACTGGAGGCCGCCCGTCTAGCCGACGAGAAGAACCGGGATAATCCTCACCCGGCGTCGGGATTCGACGCCCTGGACGAATCCCTCTGCGAGTCCGAGCCCGATGGGCAACCGGAGCCGGACATTGCGGAGCGGAGGGATGAAAAGCCGGAAGACGACGGTGGTGTTCCCCGGATCGTCCTGGAGAATGGCGCGATGCTGGGGCTGAACGAGCTGTTGGAAAAGTTCGGCGGGCTCTCCGAATCCGATGGTGTCGCCGTCTATTCCCCCGACGGCGAGCTACGGGGTTTCTTCCTGCCGCTTCCCCGCCTGGCCCGGATGGTCCGGTTGGAGGAGTGAAGCCGGTTCAGTTTTTTCAAGCGGACGGGGCTCGAAGCCCCGTTTTTTAGGGATTCGGCCCGCCTTGACTTTGCAGGGGCGTTGCCGTACCATGACCCAAATTACGGGCCCCCCGCCGTGGGAGGAGATATGCCGCGCCTGCGCCACTTCATAGACCTCGAGGAGTTCACTCCCGAGGAGGTCCTCCAGCTTCTGGAGCTCGCCGGTGAGATGGAGGCCCGGGTCCGGTACGAGAAGGCCACCCAGGGCGGGTCCCCCATCACGCCGCTCCTGCCCTACCGCGTCATGGCCTCCCTCTTCTGGGAGCCCTCCACCCGCACCCGGCTCTCCTTCGAGACGGCCATGATCCGACTGGGGGGATCGGTGGTCGGATTCGCCGAGGCGTCCTCCAGCTCCGTGGCCAAGGGCGAGTCGCTGGCCGACACCATCCGGATGAGCGCCCACTACGCGGACTGCATCGTCATGCGCCACCCAAAGGACGGCGCGGCTTACCTGGCGGAAAAATTCTCACCCGTCCCGGTCTTGAACGGCGGCGATGGGGGGCACCTCCACCCCAGCCAGACCCTGTTGGACCTCTACACCATCTACAAGGAGTTCGGCACTCTATCCGGGCTGAAGGTCGCCCTCTGCGGCGACCTCCTCTACGGCCGTACCACCCACTCCCTGGCCGTGGCCCTGGCCGCTTTCGGCTCGCAATGCGTGGCGATAAGCCCCGAGGAACTGGAGCTGCCGCCGCACGTCCTCCATCACCTCGGATCACGCTACGGCGGGACCATCGTCCAGCGCCGGGAGCTGGCAGGCGGCCTGGACGACGTCCACGTCCTCTACATGACGCGCATCCAGCGGGAGCGCTTCGAGGACCCCGAGGTGTACGAGCGGGTGGCGCACGTGTACCGGCTGGACCGGCGGATTCTGGACGGGGCGCCGGCGGAGATGATAGTCATGCACCCCCTCCCCCGTCTCGACGAGATTGCCGTCGAGGTGGATTCGGACCCCCGGGTGCGCTACTTCGAGCAGGCCTTCAACGGGGTGCCGGCTCGGATGGCCCTCATTTTAGTGCTCCTGGGCCACTCCCGCCTTATCGGCCCGCGGGGTGTAAACTGGCGCGTCCCGACGGTTTTCGAGGGCACGTGTTCCAACCGGCGTTGCATCACCTACTTCGACGACAACGCCGCGCCCGAGTTCTACGAGTTCGAGCCGGGGAAGCTGGCCTGCCGGTACTGCGACCGGGTCCGCGAACAGCTCACCCTGTATTGACATCCCCATCCTCCCTTTGGGGGTCGGCTTGCCTTCGGGATGGGGAGGGGGATTGTGGCGATGGTAAACCGCGGCGGGGATTAAAATCCCCGCCCTACATTCAGGCGCACAGAGGTTGATGAACTTTCGCGGGCGGGTCAGGAGA
>DATKYS010000053.1 GCA_035528375.1 bacterium | reverse complement strand
AGCGAGCTATGCCCCTGGCAAATCCCCGCCCTACATCATGAACGGGCCGACCTGAACGGCGCGCCGTCGGTCGGCCCCTACGTCATCGCAGCATGGGTGACAGGTGCCGCGGGCGGGTGTGGACACCCGCCCCTACGTCATATCAATTCGCGGCGGCCCGCGGAGGGGCCGCCCTACGTCATCGCAAGCCGGTGTGAGCGGAAAAACGCGGAAAACCCGCCCTACAATCAGCGCCCTCGACTAGAACCACTTCTTGCGCTTGAACAGGGCCAACAACCCCACGATTATCACCACCGCCACCCCGATCAGCACGAAGTACGACCCGGGCCAGTTCAGCTCCGGCATCACCTTGAAGTTCATCCCGTACCAGCCGCTGATGAGCGTGATGGGCACCGCCACCGTGGTCACCACGGTCAGAAGCTGCATGACCTTGTTCAACCGCTCGGTCTCCTCCTCGCGCAGGGTGCCCACCAGGTGCACCAGGCCGTCCATGCTCAGCTTGACGGCCTCGAAGGTGGTGCCCAGGTCGCCGACCTTGTTGGTGAGGATTTCCAGGTCGTTCTCGAGGTCGAGGGCCTCCAGGAGCTCGCGCTCGTGGGGCTCGAAGGCCTCGCGGTGCCGCTCCACGGACTCGGTGAGGGAGGACGCGGCGGACTCCAGCATCTCCGACAGCACTTTGTAGGTGGTGATGTCCTCGGAGAGGTGGGTCATCTCCTTCCGCAGGACGCTGGCCTCGGTGACCTCGCCGGAGGTGATGGAGCGCTTGGCCAGTCGTATGCGGTCGTTGTTGATGGCCGCGCCGCGGAAGAGGTTGTCCACGGCGTCCTCGAGGGCGTGGAGGTAGCCGTAGGTGGTCACGGCGCGCTCGTAGGACTGCCACTCCGGCGCGATGAGGAAGAGCCCGCTCCGCCCCCGGATGACCAGGGTGCCGTCCAGGAGCCGGAGACTGTCGAAGATTTCGCCCAGGAGCTGGGCCACCTCGGCCCGCTCGTCGCGGTCGGCCAGGGGGTCGTGGTTCCGACCCAGGGCCTCCCCGTCGCCCCGGTGGAGCGTCTGGGCCAGGAAGGCCACGAACTTGTCCCGCTCGTCGGCGTAGCCCTGGTGGACGAGCTCCAGCAGGCGGTTCTGGGAGCCGGCCAGGACGGTGGTCATCATCTTGGAGGTGTCGGTGACCAGGTCGGCGATGATGGGGGCGAGGGAGTCGAGGGAGATGCGGTCCCCTCGGCCGTTGACGCTATCCAGGCCGGCGGCGTAAATCACCCGGCCGAAGACGTCGAGCTGGACCCCGATCCGCTCGTCCTGGATGTCGCCCCCCGTCTCGACGTACCCCAGGCGGGCCGAGAGCGAGACGCGCTTGCCGCGGACCGTCTCGCGGACGATGAGCTCGGTGGGCGGCGCCTGAATCTCGAAGGTGGCCTCCTCGGGCCGCGGGTCTATCTCCTCCGAGAGGAAGGTGCTCCCCACCGGGGCGTAGCTGGGGCGGATCTTCCGGCTGAAGAGGTCTATGTAGTTCGCGCCGAAGGGGATCCACTCGCCGATCACCAGGGTGTTGGAGCCGCCGGCGAACAACAGCTCGTTGGTATCGGTCACGTCCTCTCCTCTAGGAAGCTGAGTCCTTATTATCCTCGCCGGGGAAGCCGAGCCCCAGGAGGTTGGGGAAGCGGGAGACGCTGGTGTAGGGCAGCTTGGGTATCTCCAGGCAGCCTATCTCCTCCTCGGTCCCGCACTTCGGACAGTAGCGCCGAACCATCTCCTTGCCGGTGGTGTAGACCCACCGGTCGCCGCAGGCGCAGCGGATGAGCGGCTCGAGGGCGGCGGTAATCGCGGGGGGAACCCCGGCGACCTCGACGCGCCCCGCCGCGGTCATCCGGTAGGCGGAGAAGAAGCCGTGGTGGCTGCCGGTGAGCTCGAGGCGCTGGAGCAGTCCCCGCTTCTCCAGGGCGGCCAGGTCCTCGAGCCCCTCCTGGCTCAGGCAGACGTAGCGGGTGTCGCCGTGCCAGTTGGTGAGGACCGGCGCCGTGTCGTAGGGCAGGAGCCCTCGCTCGCTGGCCAGGAAAAACAGGGCGTGGAGGGTGCTCTCCTTCAAAAAGCGCTGCAGCCCCTCGGGGCGTTCCTCGCCCAGAAGCTCCGCCACGAGCCACAGGAGCCCGCGCTGATAGTCGGTCGGTCCGTCTTTGGTCATTGGGCCTGGTCCAACTCCAGGTTGTAGAAGCTGCCGAACCCGCGCTGCACTTTGATCTGCGTGACCGGCAGGTAGGTGGAGAGAAGCTCGCCGCCCAGGTCGGCGGAGGCCTCCAACAGAAAGTAGGTCCCCGGGGGGACGCCGATGAGCTGGAACTCGCCGATGAAGTTCGAGGTCACCGTTTTGTAGACCCTGCCCGCGCGGTAGTCCTCCTCCGTCCGGTACAGCACGACCGTGGCCCCGGGCACCGGCGTGCCCCGGACCAGGACCTTCCCCACGATGACCCCGGTGGTCTGGGGGTCCATGCTCAGGGCGCCGGAGCCGGAGAAGCTGCCGCCTTCCAGGGTGGGAATCTGCAGCGACTGGAAGATGCCCGTCATGTCCCAGAGGTTTTCCTCGAAGCGGTCGGCGGGCATGCCGGCCACGAAGGTGTAGCCGACCATGTTCCGCAGGACGAAGCAGGCGAGCTGGGTGGTTCGGCGGACCTCTCCGGTGACCGGGTCGGCCAGCTCCTGCTCGTACACCGCCAGGTAGGGCTTGGCCTCGGCGAGCTCGGCCAGGACGGCGGCCAGGGGGTCCGAGGACAGGGCGGGCTCGTCCTTCTCCAGCTCTTGTCCGTGCCTGCGCGTCTCGGGGTCGGCGTAGGGGGCGCCCGTGGTCCCCTGCAGCATCACCAGCGCCTCCATGACGGTGAGGTCGGCCACGATGACCTCGCCGGCGTCGGGATCGTCGTCCACGCCGGCCTCCGGGCGGGCGGCGGTCATCGGAGCGGCCTCGGCGGCGACGGGGGAGGTCCCCTCGGGGAGGGCCTCGCCCTCGAGAGGTTCCGGTTGAACCGCCTCGGGGGCGGTCCCGACGGGCATCGGCAGATAAACCGGCTCCCGGCCCTCCCAGGACTCGATGAGCGCCTGCACCGTCGTCTCGCGGCCCCGGATGCCGTACTGGCTCTTGGACACCCGGCGGTGCTCCGAGGGGGAGGTCAGCCCGGCCAGGAGCTTGCCGTAGGCGCGGAAGTTCGTCTGGCCGTCGGGGCTCTCCAACAGGACCAGGGCCGCCCCCACGTTCGAGGTGATGGTCCAGCCCGCGGGGGCGGTGACCTGGAACCCGTAATCACTGTTCGTGTAGGTCTGGCCGACGACCTCGGTCCGGGCGAGGGCGGGCGCGGCCGTCACGGCGAGGAGGAGGGCGAGATGAACGGCTGGTCGGCGGAGGGTGTGCATGTGAAACGGATTTTACCACAACGCGGCGCGGCGCTCCACGGTGTCCTTCCGGCATGGTTCCCCCCGAACGGCGGCCCCGCACGGCGCGGCTTGTCAGCCCACCCGTTTTAGGATATGATTACTCCCGATCCCTCCAGGAGGCTGCGATGTTCGAGGGCTCCCTGACCAAAACGCCCCTGGGCACCGTCTTCCAGCACATCGTCCACCAGAACCTTTCCGGTCGTCTGACCGTGCGGTCCGACGGGAAGGAGCTCTACTATTTCTTCATCCGGGGCCGGCTGCAGAACGCCACCAAGGACCCCGACGTCACCGGCTCCCGGCACGTCTTCAACCTGATCAAGGGCGACTTCACCTTCGACGAGGCCCAGGACATAGATTCGCCCATGAGCCCCGAGCTGACCACCTTCCGCTGGCTCATGAACCGGTCCCTGGAGACCGCCGACCCCCGGGCCATGCAGTGGGTGCTCCTCTCGCCGCACGCCATCCCGCAGGTGGCCTCGATCCCCATCGCGGAGCTGACCGACGACGAGATGAAAATCGCCGCGCTCATAGACGACGACCGGACCATCACCGACATCGTCAAGACCTCCCCCCTGCCCGAGCGGTTCACCCTCCAGGTCCTCTTCGGGCTGGTCGTGTCGGACACCATCCGGCTGGTGCGGACCCTCGAGGTGGTGCGGGTCCTGGTGCACGTCATAGACGAGTTCGTGCTCGCCCTGGGCAAGACCCGTCTCACGACCAACGGCGCCGAACGGATGTTCGGCAAGACCCTCTCCGAGGACATCGTGGACAACCCCCAGCTCGAGCAACTGGAGCTGGGCGGGAGCGTCCAGTCGCTGCACCAGCTCCGCCGTCAGTTCGAGCGGGGCGCCGACGCCCTGAAGATTCTCGGCGAGCTCCTGGAGCGCTACTACAAGGCGGTGAGCGTCTTCATCGAGGGCGCCGAGCTGGCCAAGATACTCAAGGACATCGCCGCCAGCTACTTCCCCCGGCACCGCAACCTGGTCAACGAGCTGCGCATGGACGAGTTCATCGGGCACATCATCGAGGACGCGGCGCCGCGGGAGCGGGAGCTGTTCTGGACCGCCGTCCTGGCCGACGAGGGAGGCCGGAGCATCCTGGGCTAGGCCGGAACGCCGGGGGTCGTGTAGGTCGGTCGAGTTTTCTGTTCCCAGTGGTGGCTGACGTGACGGTCGAGCCGTCGGCCGCGCGTTTAGCGGTCTTAACGACGTGGAGTAGTGGGAGCAGCGGGGTGGATGCTTGCCTGTCGCGCATTCCCTGAGTACATGGACCCATGAATTTTTTCCCCAAGTCGGCTCAACCACTCTGCCGCCGTGATAAAAACAACTATAAACACCAGCAGTTCCGTTGAGATAGTGAGTGGACCAATTAATCGTTCAAGAAGCTCATTTATTAACCAACCGATTAGCACTTTCTTCATTTGGTCTCCTTTGAGGATTGGAGGATTTGTAATTCATCTTAGCGCCCCCAAGGGGGTCTCCCGCTTCTGGGAGAGGCTTCGAAGGATATATTTCTAACAACCTATATAAGTATACCACATCTGTCAAAAACCATAGCTCTGACGGACGATAAAATTATAGCTAACCGGTGTCCAACGGCGCTTGACCAAGACATCCTGGCTATCGTCCAGCAAGAGGGGCCGATGGGAAAACTGGGCCTTTTGCGGCGGCTTGGCCATTGGTGGACTATGTCGGCCGGGTGTAAGGTTCAGGTAAATGATTATCCGGGCACGCAGTAGGAAACTGCGAGCCGACGCCCGGCACGGGAGGTTTTCGTGGAAATCAAAGACGTGCTCAAGAAAACGTACCTCTTCTACACCCTGGACTCCGGCGAGCTGGAGATTCTGGCCCGGAGCGCGCGGGTGGAGACGTTCCCCAGGGGCCGCCTCATCTTCGACGAGGGCGACGAGGGCGGCCCGCTCTACATCATCCAGTCCGGCCGGGTCTCCATCAAGAAGTCCCTCGACGAGGAGGGCCAGCGCTCGCAGCTCGCCGAGCTCGGGCAGTACTTCTTCTTCGGCGAAATTTCCCTCTTCGACGGCGGCAAGCGCTCCGCCTCCGTGGAGGCCGTGGAGGACACCGAGTGCGTCATCATCGAGAAGAGCGACTTCTGGGCGGCGATGATGGCCAACCCCGCCTCGGCCCACAAGGTCTACCGGGCGATTCTCTCGGTGCACTCCAACGCCATCCGGCGGGCCAACGACCGCTTCCGCGAGTTCCTCGGCACCGCCCTGGGGGGCATCTAAACCGCCCGACCTGAATGGCGGGTCAGTTACTTAGAACGGTATAAAAGCGCCTCACCGCGTCTTTTAATGTAGGGCGGCCGGCTGTTCCCTTCCCGCGGCATGACGAACGGATTGACTTCCCGCCGTTGCCCATTCGGACTCGCACCCGCCGCTGGTGGTGGATATTCCTTCCCCTAGTGCGATCCGGTGTATGCTAAAAGCACGATGAGTTCTTTTCCAATCACAACGGGAGGGGCAATGAAGCGCATCGGTTTGTGTGTCCTGCTGTTGGCCGTGGTGGCGCTGGCCGGTGAGAGCTTCCTGGTGAAATTCTGGACTTACGACGGCGGCGGCTGGGGCGAGTGGAAGACCTCCGTTCCCGACGGCACCGCGACCGCCATTGACGTGGATTACGGCAACATCCTGATCACCTTTGCCTCCGGCGGCAGCGGCGAGAAGTTCATGGTCAAGCAGTGGAGTTACGACGGCGGCGGCTGGGACGAATGGAAGACGGTCGGCGAGGGCGGTATTCCCGTCGACATCGCCGCCGACAACGACGAGATCTACATCCTCTTCGCCTCCCAGGACGGAGCCGACGGCAGTTTCCTCGTCAAGCGGTGGAACATCAATGGCAGCGGCTGGGATGAATGGAATACCTTCTTTCCCGGCGGCTATCCAGTCTCCGTGGCCATTGACCAGGAGTTGATCTACATCCTCTTCCGCAAGGCCGGGGCATGATTCGACCTGCTCCTTGAAGTAACCGAGAACCGGCGCCCGGGCCGACCACAAGGTCGGCCCTTATCTCACCGCAACCTGCCGCGCACGGC
>DATKYS010000052.1 GCA_035528375.1 bacterium | reverse complement strand
CGGAAGAGCGCCCGCTGACCGCAAAGCTGCCCCGTCCGGGGGCCCGGACTCCGGAGGATTCAAGAAGGGTTATGGCCAAGAGCGACAAGATACGCATCCGCCTGCGGGCGTACGATCACCGGCTTCTGGACCGCTCGGTGGCGCGCATCGTCGAAACCGTGCGTGCCACCGGGGCCGTCGTGGTCGGACCGGTGCCTCTGCCGACGCGCATCCACCGCTTCACCGTCAACCGCTCGCCATTCATAGACAAGAAATCGCGCGAGCAGTTTGAGATGCGCATCCACAAGCGGATGCTGGACATACTGAACCCATCGGGCGACACCACCGACGCCCTGATGCGCCTCGACCTCCCCGCCGGGGTGGACGTGGACATCAAACTCTAGGGCGCAAGCGAGGTGGCACGTGGTTAGAGAGCTTCTGGGCCGAAAGCTGGGCATGACCCAGGTGTTCGACGAGGACCGGGTGGTCCCGGTCACCGTCCTCGAGGTCGGCCCCTGCACCGTCACCGAGGTGCGCACCGCCGCCGTGAACGGCTACGAGGCCCTGCAGCTCGGCTACGGCGAGGTCGTCCCGGCCCGGGTCACCAAACCGCGCGCCGGGCAGTTCGCCAAGAACGGCCTCGTTCCGAACCGCTGGCTGGCCGAGGTGTCCTGCGATCCGGGCGACGAGCACAAGATCGGCGACGTGCTGGACGTCACGACCTTCGCCGACATCCGGTCGGTGGACGTGCGCGGGGTGACCAAGGGCCGCGGCTTCGCCGGCGTCATCAAGCGGCACGGTTTCAGCGGCGGACCCGCCACACACGGCGCCAAGTTCCACCGCGCGCCCGGCTCAATCGGCGCCTGCGCATTCCCGGGCAGGGTCCTGAAGGGCAAGAAGCTGCCGGGCCACTACGGCCACGTACGCTTCACCGTGCTCAACCTGACCGTCGTCCGCCTGGACGCCGAGAACAACCTCCTCTACGTCCGGGGCGCCGTCCCCGGGCCCAAGGGCGGACGGATAGTCGTCCGCGTCGGCCGCGCCGGCGACGCGAAGGGCGAGTAAGGGGATACCATGGTTACCGTTGACGTCCTCAACCGCGAAGGCTCCAAGGTGGGCGAGATCGAGCTCCCCGTGGACGCGCTCGACGAGGTAACCGTCACCATCTCCAACGTCGTTCGGGCGTACATGGCGAACCGGCGCCGCGGAACCGCCGCCACGAAGACGCGCGGCATGGTCACCGGCGGCGGTCGCAAGCCCTGGCGACAGAAGGGGACCGGCCGGGCCCGCCACGGATCCCGCCGAAGCCCCCTGTGGACCGGCGGCGGCATCATCTTCGGACCCCAGCCCCGCGATTACACGCAGCGCACACCGAGGAAGATGAAGCGCCGCGCACTCGTCGAGGCCCTCGGCTACCGCGCCGGCAGCCTGAAAATCGTTGACGAGCTCATCCTCCCCGAGAACAAGACCCGCGAGGTGGCATCCCTCCTCGCCAAGCTCGACGCCGCCCGGAAGCCGCTCTTCGTCACCGCCGAGGCCGACCGCGGCCTCTGGCTGGCCAGCCGGAACATCCCCGGCTGCCGCACCGCCCGGGTGGACGACCTCAACGCCTACCTGGTGATGTGGCACGGAAAACTCGTCTTCAGCAGGGACGCCGCTCTCCGCCTCGCCGAGAACATCAAGGGGTGGGTCCGATGAGGGAGCCCTACGACATCCTCCTGCGTCCCGTGGTCGGCGACAAGGCCGCCATCAAGCGCGAGAAGGAGAACCGGTACGCCTTCGTCGTCGTCCCGGACGCGAATAAGATCGAGATAAAACGCGCCGTGGAGCAGGCCTTCAAGGTCAAGGTCCTTCGCGTCAACACCGCCGTCTTCCACGGTAAGAAGCGCACGGTCCGCATGAAGGTGGGCTACACGCCCAAGTGGAAGAAGGCCATCGTCACTCTGGCTCCGGGCCAGCACATCGCCCTCTTCGAGAGCGCGTAGGGCCGGTCGGCCGGGGGAGTCGTCTGGGGGGAGCCGGGGGTTCAGTTTTTCGTGGGGAGTCGGGTCGGTTGTATTTTGTGCGGCGAGGGCTCATAAGAACGTGTTGTCGAAGCGCGCCGGGGATCGGCTTCCAAATCAGAGACACCGCGCCGCCCGGTATAAATAAAAAACTCCTTTCATCGGAAAATCACTGCGGGCCGGGTAATCACCGGCAATCGTCGGCCGCGAATGCTCCGTTAAACTGCCTTCGAGTAATGCCGAGACGTTGCGCGTAAGGGTCACCGAAAAAACGACTCCCCGCAGCCACGCTGCCCCGGGAGGTTGAAAATGCCAGTCAAGAAGATGAAACCGACCTCGGCCGGCGTGCGACACGCGACACGGCTGGTCACCCCCGACCTCTCCAAGGAGCGCTCGCCGAAATCGCTTCGGCAGGCCAAGAGCTCCTCGGGCGGCCGCAACAACAGGGGCCGCGTCACCATGCGCCGACGCGGCGGCGGGCACAAGCGCCAGATCCGGCTCGTGGATTTCAAGCGCACCAAGGACGGCGTCCCCGCCGTCGTGACCCGCATAGACTACGACCCCAACCGCTCGGCCAACCTGGCACTGCTCAAGTACCTGGACGGCGAGTGGCGTTACATCATCCAGCCCAAGGGTCTCAAGGTCGGCGACACCGTCATCTCCGGTGAGGAGGTCGAGGTCAAGCCGGGCAACGCGATGAAGCTCCGCTACATGCCGCTGGGCCACCTGGTCCACAACGTGGAGCTCAAACCCGGTAAGGGCGGTCAGTTGGCCCGCTCCGCCGGCGCCTGGGCCCGCCTGGCGGCCAAGGACGGCGACTGGGCACACATCCGCCTCCCCTCCGGCGAGGTTCGGCTCATCCACCTGGACTGCCGGGCCACCCTGGGAACCGTGTCCCTGTCCGAGCACAACCGCGTCTCCCTGGGCAAGGCCGGTCGCAACCGCTGGCTCGGCCGTCGCCCAAAGGTCCGCGGCTCCGCCATGAACCCCGTGGATCACCCCCACGGCGGCGGCGAGGGAAAGACCGGCGGCGGACGGCACCCCGTATCCCCCTGGGGCAAGCCCACCAAGGGCTTCCGCACCCGCAAGGGGACCAACCGCTACATGGTCCTGGGACGCCGTCGCGGCAAGCAGGCCGGCGGACGCGCCAAGGGCCAGGTCAAGCTCTAGGGACCGGTTGGGCCGGTTGGGCCGGTTAAAGGGGGGCATGCTCGGGGAACCGGGTTGAATTTACGCGGATGAGGTTGCGCGGGAGAGGGCGATAACGGGATTGGGGCGCATCGGCAGGGGCCGAAGGGCGTTCCGGGAAAAGAATGAAAGTTGCGGAGGCCCGGGTATAAGGTCGTTGGACGACGGGCCGTCCGCGGATTAAAAGGGTTCCTTAGAAGTTCAACGGACACGCGGAGTAAGATTGTCTAGATCCATCAAAAAAGGGCCGTTCGTGGATCCGAAGCTTTTGGCGAAAATCGCCGAGCTCAACGCGACGGGCGAACACAAAGTGCTCCGGACCTGGGCGCGGCGCTCCACGATCCCGCCCGAGTTCATCCGGCACACCATCGCCGTCCACAACGGACACAAGCACGTCCCGATATACATCACCGAGGAGATGGTGGGCCACAAGCTGGGCGAGTTCGCGCCGACGCGCACCTTCCGCGTCCACGGCGGAAAGTCCGCCCGGTCCACCGCCCTCAAGTAGCGGCTCTCGAGCCCGACCCCGGACCCCGCGGGGGAGTTTGCGATGAAAGCGAGCATCAGGTTCGTCCACATTTCGCCCTACAAGCTGCGCCGGGTGGCCGACGTGGTTCGCGGGCGCAACGTCAACGAGGCCATCGCCCTCTGCCGGCACATGAACTCCGGGGCCGCGCCGATCATGGGGAAAGTCCTGAAATCGGCCCTGGCCAACGCCGCCAGCAACGACCTCGACGGCGTCCTCGACCTCGACGCCCTCATCGTCGGCGAGGTTCAGGTCAACCAGGGGCCGACGCTCAAGCGCATCCGCTACAAGGCCAAGGGCATGTTCGGACGCATCCGCAAGATGACCAGCCGCGTTTTCGTTTACCTGAAAGACCCCACGGCCACCGAGGAAGAGGAGTAGCGCCTCCATGGGACAGAAGACTCACCCCATCGGTTTCAGGCTCGGGTTCTCCAAGCCCTGGGAGTCCCGCTGGTTCGCCCGGGGGCGGGAGTACCGCACGCAGCTCCACGAGGACATCATCCAGCGTAGAAAGCTCAAGAAGAAGCTCTACGCCGCGGGGGTCTCCTCCATCGAATTCGAGCGCCTGCCCAACCTGGTGACGGTGATCATCCGTTGCAGCCGCCCGGGGATAATCATCGGCCGCAAGGGTTCCGAGGTGAACAAGCTCCGGGACGACATCGCCGCCGAGCTGAAAAAACCGGTCAAGGTCCTCATTGACGAGGTGCGCGACCCCGAGATAAACGCCCTCTTGGTGGCCGAGAACGTGGCCTCCCAGCTCGAGAAGCGCATCGGCTTCCGCCGGGCGATGAAGAAGGTGCTGGAGTCGGCCCTGCGGCGCGGCGCCGAGGGGATCAAAATCATCTGCTCGGGCCGCCTGGGCGGGGCCGAAATGAGCCGCACGGAGCGCTACATCGCCGGCCGCGTCCCCCTCCACACCCTGCGCGCCGACATTGACTACGGCTTCACCGAGGCCGCCACCACCGCCGGCAGGATCGGGGTCAAGGTCTGGATTTTCCGGGGCGAGCGGCTCCCCGACTCGAACTCCCTGTCCGGCGAACCGGTCAACGCCCCCTCGGGGATGCGCGGCGACCGCGACGACGCCCGGAACCCGCGCCGCCGGCCCCCCCGGGAGCGCAAGGATGAAAACCGCGGCTCCGACAAGCCCCACCAGGGGGCGAAGAAGGAGTAGCCATGCTTGTCCCCAAGCGGAGCAAGTGGCGCAAGCACCAGCGGCGCCGGATGCGCGGAAAAGCCATCCGCGGGTGCACGATCAGCTTCGGGGAGTTCGGGCTGATGGCCCTCGAGCCTCACTGGATAACCGGCAACCAGATAGAGGCCGCCCGCATCGCCATCACACGCCATGTCAAGCGCGGAGGGAAGGTCTGGATCCGCATCTTCCCCCAGAAGACCTACACCAAGAAGCCCCAGGAAGTCCGCATGGGGTCGGGGAAGGGCGCGCCCGAGGGATGGGTGGCCGTGGTCAAGCCCGGTACCATCATGTTCGAGCTCGACGGCGTCCCCTACAACGTCGCCTTCGAGGCCATGCGCCTCGCCGGGTACAAGCTGCCCATCCGGACCCGTTTCGTGGAGAGGTAAAGGAGCGGCTTTGAAGGTCAAGGACCTGCGCCAGATGACCGACGCCGAGCTCACCAGCCGGCACCAGGAGCTCTCCGAGGAGCTGATGAACCTGCGCTTCCAGCTCCAGATGAAGCAGCTGACGAACCCGGGCCACATCCGGATAGTGCGCAAGGACATCAGCCGGATCAACACCCTTCTCGCCGAGCGCGAGAGGGCAGCCCAGAGCGGGGGTTAGCCGATGGGCGCCAACCGGAAACGCCGTACGGGCAGGGTCGCCCGCGACGCGCACGCCAAGACCGTCGTGGTCGTCGTCGAGCGCCGACAGGCCCATCCTCTGTACAAGAAAACCGTGACCCTCACCAGCCGATTCATGGCCCACGACGCCGAGAACGCCTGCCGAGCCGGCGACCTCGTCGTAATCGAGGAGACGCGCCCGCTGTCCAAGCTGAAGAACTGGCGCGTCGTTGAGATACTCGAGCGGGCCGTCGGCTAGGGGGATGTTGTTTTTCGCGAGAGCGTCCGTAACCCGGAGCCCGCGGCGGCCGACCGCCGCCGAGAAGCCCGAACGCCCCGCCTGAGGGGCACACAGCGCGGCTCCACGAACCGGTCCCCCGCACCGCGCCGACCGCCGGCGACAGGGGGTTTGGAAGATGATCCAGCAGGAAACCGTCGTCAACATCACCGACAACTCGGGCGCCAAGCGGGCTCTGTGCATCAAAGTACTGGGCGGCTCCCGGCGGCGCTATGCCTCCGTCGGCGACACCGTCGTCATCACGGTCAAGGAGGCGCTGCCCACGAGCAACATCAAGAACGGCACGGTCATGAAGGCCGTCGTCGTACGCACCCGGAAGGAAATCCGCCGCAAGGACGGCTCCTACATCCGCTTTGACGACAACGCCGTGGTACTGGTCAACGAGGCCGGCGAGCCCGTCGCCACCCGGGTCTTCGGACCCGTGGCCCGCGAGCTGCGCGAGAAGAAGTTCAACCGGATAGTATCCCTGGCCCCGGAGGTGCTCTGATGGCCCGCGTCACACGCCTGCGCAAGGGGGACACCGTGGAGGTGATCTCCGGTTCCGAGCGCACCTCGAAGAAGAAACGGGGACAGATTCTCAAGATAAACCTCGAGGCGACCAGGGTCATCGTTCAGGGCCTCAACTTCACCAAGAAGCACCAGCGCCAGAAGAAGCAGGACGTCCAGGGCGGAATCATCGAGATCGAGGCCCCCATCGAGCTCTCCAACGTGATGTTCGTCTGCCCCAAGTGCTCGAAGGCCACCCGGCTGGGCGTCAGGCGAGTGGACGGCAAGCGGTTCCGAGTCTGCAAGCGGTGCGGCGCCGAGTTCGTCTAGGAGGACCCGTGGCCCCCAGGCTGAAAGAAATCTACGAGACCAAGGTCCGCCAGGCCCTGACGAAGCGCTTCGGCTACTCCAACCCCATGGAGGTTCCGCGCCTGGAGAAGATCGTCCTCAACCGGGGCATCGGGGTGGCCAAGGAAAACCCCAAGATCATCGAGGGCGCCGTGGGCGACCTGACAGCTATCAGCGGCCAGAAGCCGATTCTGACGAAGGCCCGCAAGTCCATCGCCCAGTTCAAGCTCAGGACCGGCTTCATCGTCGGCTGCCAGGTGACGCTCCGCCGCGACCGCATGTACGAGTTCTTCGATCGTCTGGTCAACTTCGCCATCCCCCAGATCCGCGACTTCCGCGGCATGTCCGACCGCTCCTTCGACGGCCGGGGGAACTTCAACCTGGGGCTCAACGAGCAGCTCATCTTTCCGGAAATTGACTACGATGACATCGCCTCCATCGCCGGCGTCACGGTGACCATCTGCACCACCGCCGGGACCGACGAGGAGGGGAAGGCGCTTTTGTCCGAGCTCGGGATGCCCTTCCGCCGCCCGAGCCGTTAGGAGGAGACCCGTTGGCGAAGAAGTGCTTGATCGAGAAGGCGAAGCGCAAGCCCAAGTTCAAGGTGCGCGGCTACAACCGCTGCCCGTTGTGCGGGCGGGCCCGCGCCTACTACCGTCGCTTCGACATGTGCCGCATCTGCCTGCGCACACTCACCCTCGAGGGGAAGGTGCCGGGGATGACCAAGGCGAGCTGGTAGGCGGACGCCGGTCGGGGGCGAGGGGTTGACCGAGCGTGGTCAGCCGGGCCCCGGGCGCGACTCCTTGACGGAACGGCTATTTAACCCTAGAGGTTTTTCATGGTGATGACCGACCCCGTCGCCGACCTTCTGACCCGCGTGCGCAACGCCGCCCGCGCGGGGCATAAACAGGTCAGCGTCAGTCACTCGAACTTCAAAGAGGCCCTCGTCAAGCTCCTGATCGAGGAGGGCTACCTCGACGGCTACGCCCTCGAATCGGAGGACGGCGGCCCCCACCGGACGATCCACGTGGACCTCAAGTACACCACGGGTGGGAAGCCGGCCTTCCGGGGCCTCGAGCGGATCTCCAAGCCGGGGCTGAGGGTCTACGTCCGCCGGGACAAGATACCCTACGTGATGAACGGGCTGGGGGTGGCGGTGCTGTCCACCTCGAAGGGGGTTCTCCCCGACTACACCGCGCGGCGCGAGGGGGTCGGCGGAGAGCTGATCTGCCGTGTCTGGTAACCAGGAGCCGTAATGAGCCGCATCGGCATGAAACCCATCGAAATCCCCGACAAGGTGCAGGTCGCCGTGGACGGGCGTCGGGTGAGCGTAAAGGGCCCCAAGGGCGAGCTCGCCGTCGAACTCACCGACCCCATCACCGCGCGGGTCGAGGATGGGAAGGTCCTCGTCTCCCGGCCCGACGACTCCAAATCGTCCAAGTCACGCCACGGCCTCTACCGCAGCCTCATCGCCAACCTGGTCGAGGGGGTGTCCCGGGGCTTCGAGAAAAAGCTGGAGATACGCGGCACCGGCTACCGGGCCAAGGTCGAGGGCCGCAACCTCGTCCTCAACGTGGGCTTCAGCCATCAGGTGACGGTCGAGCCGCCGGAGACGCTCTCTTTTTCCACCGTGCAGCGGGGCGACTTCACCGTCATCACCATCTCCGGTCCGGACAAACAGCTCGTGGGCGAGATCGCGGCCCAGGTGCGCCGCATCCGCCCGCCCGAGCCCTACAAGGGCAAGGGCATCCGCTACGACGGCGAGTGGGTCCGCCAGAAGGCCGGCAAGGCCAACGTCAAATAAGGTGGGCCGGTAAGTTGGGGGGCCGGTACCCGGGGGCGTGTTTGCAGAAAGATACCCCGCCGGAAGGCCGGCAAAGCCAACGTCAAGTAAGGTGGGCCCGCAGGTCGGGGGATCGTCGAGGCCTAGTCCGACGGGGGCTAGTGGATCTGCCGGAAGGTGGGCAAGGCCGCTTCTAATAAAGAAAGGGATCCCATGTTGTTAAATAGGATCGTCATACATAACTGGAAAAATTTTAAAGAAGCGGATGTAAAAATAGGCCATAGGTTGTTTCTTATTGGTCCTAACGCTAGTGGAAAATCAAATTTCCTTGATATATTTAGATTTATAAGAGAAATATGTATGCCTGGCGGAGGTTTAACTCAAGCCGTTAATAAGAAAAGGGGTGGCGTATCAAACCTTAGATGTTTTTGGGCAAGAAGGTATAGCGATATATCTATCAACTTTTTCTTAGAGGATGAAGCAAATCAATGGACATATTTATTAAAATTTAATCAAGATAATCAAAGAAGACCCATTATTACAGAAGAAAAGGTCAGTCTCAATGAAGACTTTATATTGAGTAGACCAGAAAAGGAGGATAAAGAAGATGAAGAGCG